>JALOLM010000183.1 GCA_025455985.1 Candidatus Nanopelagicales bacterium
GTCCGGTACAGCGTGCCGAGTCGCTCGACCAAAGCCCTCAGCGCAGGGTCCACCTCGGCCAAGGACCGGCGCAGCTGTTGGCCCGCGTCGGGGTGCATCTGGTCCACGAGCGGAAGCAGGTCGTCCCACCGATGAGCCGCTCGCGACCAGCGCGCGACCTCGTCGGAGCCGGGCGTACCGGCGGGCAGGGGCTCTATGGGCAGTGGGGGGAGTTCGGGCAACGCGGGGGCCTGCAGGTGCTCGCGCTTCTCCTTGGTCAGGAACGCGAACATGCCCGAGACCCCGGCAACGGTGAACCAGAGCAGGGAGGGCTGCGGGGTGACTGCGCCGACGACGCCCATCACCGAGGCCCCCGCCGCACCGGCCGTCCAGACCGTCTGCCGGCTCTTCATCCGCTGCAGGCGCCGGTCGTGACCGGCCAGGCGGTTCTGGTGTTGGGCGACGATCGCCTGCCGTTGGGCCAGTACGAGTTCGCGATCGGTGGGACGTTTCGGCTTGTTGGCCCGGTACTGCTGGAAGCGCTCAAGGCCCGCGGAGACACCAGCTTCGACGACCTTGATCCACTGGTCGCCTTGCTTGTTCTGCTTGGCCATGTCTCCTACGGTACGTGACGTGGTCAGGGACGGCGCAAGTTCTGGGTCAATGGGGTGTGACAGGCGGACGGTGTCCGGATCTGCAGGTTGATCATGCTCGTTGTTTCGCGCTGCTGAGGGGGGGCGGCGCCGAAGTCCGTACTGAGCCTGCAAATCCGCACACCAGAGGTCAGCCAGGCAGCTCGAACCATGCCAACGCCGTGGTGGTGAGGCTGCCCATCGCGACCTTGCCGCCGTGAGCGCGCACGCCGGTGCACATGTAGAACTGCTCGTGCTCCCCGCAGAATTCGTGCACCATCTTCCCGCCGGTGTCGTAGGCCCGCACCCACACGAGGTTGTCCGGCTTGGGGTGCAGGGCTTCGGGAAGTGCCCAGATCACCTTGCGCAGGAAGGGTTTGCCCGCAGTCTTGTCGAGGGCGGACTTTCGGGCGCTGGCAAGGGTCACCCACACCAGACCTTCGTCGCCCGCAGCGATGTTGTCGGGGAAGGCAGGAAGGTTCGTGATCCACGGTTCGTGCTTGCCGTCGGCCAGCCAGACCCGGTCCACGCAGTAGAGCCCGGTCTGGGCGACCGCGACGAACTCCGGGGTAAGGGCGACTCCGTTGGCGAATTGCAAACCCTCGGCGAGTACGTCGACGGTCCCGTCCGGCGATCGGCGCAGGAGTCGTCCCGTGCCGGAGTGCTCGATGATGTCGGCGGTCCAGTGCTCAAGGTCGAAACGCTGGCTGGAGTCGGTGAAGTAGATGGTGCCGTCGGCGGCGACCGCAGCGTTGTTGCACACCCGGAGGCCGTGCTGACCCTTGGCGACCAGGGTGGTCAACTCGCCGCCCTGCAGCAGCAAGAGGCCCTTCTCCGCGTCGCAGATCACGATGCCGTCTGGGTGCGCTTCAATGCCCAGCGGCCGGCCCTTGGTGTCGGCCAGCACCTCGATCTGCCAGCCGTCCAGACTCACGCTCACGATGCGGCCGTCCTCCAGCCCGCTGATGATGCGGTCGTCGACGAACAGCGCGTCCTCGGGTCCGGCACCTGGTACGGGCAGGATGTTCAGAGCAGGCAGGTTGAAGGCCGGGGGTTTGGTCGCGACTCCGGGGGGTTGCCATGTGGCCGGATCGATCGAGGGTTTGCTCATGAGCCCTATTGTGGGCGGGCCGGGGCGAAGGTGGAGCCAATCCGTCCAACCTGCAACGCGGGACCGGGGCTAAACGGACGAAAGGTGCGCAAGGGGCAGTGACGTCGCGCCTTAGTTGATCTAGGCTGCACGTGCGAGACCGTACTATCTAGGGAGCCTCATGCGACGGACCACGATGGTCATGGCCGGGCTCCTGGGCCTATTGTTGGGCCTCTTCCCGACCGCCGGAGCGCAGGCGGCTACTCACTCCATCGCGGGCAGGATCACGGTCCCGGCCGGGTTCAACGCCCAGCAGGTCACTGTCATCCTCGACGACCAGAACGGCACGGTGGCCAGCACCAACCCTGACGTGTCGGGCGACTACGGTTTCTCTGCCATCCCGGATGGCACCTACAGAGTGCGCGCCTACGGCCCAGATCTCACAACGGAGTCCACCGCCTACTTCGCCCTTTCGTCGAACATCCGCGGCAAGAACCTGACCCTCTTCGAGCTGTTCACGGTCAGCGGCACCGTTACGCCGGCGAGCACCGGCTTGGTCTACTTCTACGACTCATGTGCGGCGTTCCAGGCGGGCACGCCTCGAGCCCAAGGTTCGATCACCGGGGGCACATACAGCGCCGAAGTGCCGGCCGGCAATTACCGGGTACTCATCGCCAGCGAGATCGCGTCGTGGCACTACGGGGAACTCTCTTGCCACAATGCCAACGACGTGACTGTCACAGGCGACCTCAGCACACCACTGTTGGGGGTCGCCCCGGTCAGGATCAAGGGCCGGGTGACCTACAAGGGCGCAGGGGTGGACGGTGCCTTCGTCAGTGCCAGGCGGTGGGACGGCGTCGAATGGAAGCCAGTCGCCTTCGCGCAGACTGCCGCTGACGGTACCTACACAATCTCGAATCTGCTGCCCGGCACTTACCGCATCCGGTTCGACAGCGTGCAATACGGATCGCGGCAGCTGCCAGGGAACTGGTGGGAGGACGCCCAAACGCTGCAAGCGGCCACAGACATCAAGCTCACCGCTGGCGCGACCGCTCAAGGAATCGATGCGGCGATGATTGAGGGCGCCAGCATTTCCGGGACGGTGTCCGGACCCACCGGGCCGCGCGCGGGTGCGATCGTGCGACTGTTCGACGCCAGCGGGACACTCTTCAACGGTCGGTACACGGAGGCCGACGGAACCTGGAAGATCGACGGCCTGTGGCCCGGCTCCTACAAGGTGAGCTTCGAGGATGCCGACGGGTCGAACCAGGAGTTCTGGAACGACAAGCCGACGCTCGAGCAGGCCGACAGTTTCACCGTGGCCAACCTGGAGAACAGGACCGGGCTGGATGCCTGGCTGGGCAGCCCCGACCCGTGCGAGTTCCAGAAGAACTGCCCGGCCCCGCCGCCGCCCACCGCAGCCGACCAGCAGGTGAAGGCACCGCCGAAGTCCCTGAAGCGCGGCAAACGGGCCAAGCTGGCGACCTCGACAGCGCAGGGCGGCTCAGTCGGCTGGAAGACGACGACCAAGAAGATCTGCAAGGTCAAGAAGAACCGCGTGCGGGGGCTGAAGAAGGGCAAGTGCGTGCTGCGCGCCACGTCGCCGGCGACCACTGGGTTTACGCCGTTGTCGAAGCGTTACACCATCCGGATCCGCTGAACAGTTCAGCCAGCCAACCGCGGAGCCCGCAGTTTCACCACCATGGCCTCCATCGCCAGTTGCGGCGCGACATTCATGGCCAGGGCTTGCCGGGCGTCGCGGATGGCGGTGATGCGCAGCAACGTGTCGCTGGCCTGACTCTCGTCGGCCATCCGCGCGAGGTCGCTGCGCATCTCCTCGTTGACCAGCTCCACCGGCGCCTCTTGCTGCAACACCAGCACATCGCGGAACCATGCGAGAAGATCCACGAGCACCCGGTCCAACTCGTCGCGCACTGTGCGGTTGCGGCGGGCAGCGTGGCGGTCGTCGAGTTCCTTCATCGCAGCTTTGGTCACACGCTTGACGCCTTTACCCTCGGCCCCGGCACCCATCGCCAACATCATGTCGGCGCGCTCGGTCTCCTCGCGTTCGGCCAGCAGCGCCTCAGCGTCGGCTTTGGCAGCCTCCACGATGTTGCCCGCGGCGGCCATACAACTGGCCAGGTCCGACAGGTCGCGCATCATGACCAGGACGTCGTGGCGCCGGTTGCGCACCGACTCGATCGTGGCCAGCGCGCGGGCTCGGCCGATGTGGCCCATTGAGGCGCGCGCTGCGAAGGCCGCGGTCCCGGCGTCCACCCCTTGGCCCTCCAGGAAGGACGCGACCGCAGCGGTCGCCGGCGTGCGCAGACCGATCACCTGACAGCGCGAACGTACCGTGGGCAGCAAGTCCTCCACGGACGGCGCACACAGCAACCACACCGTCCGGCTCGCCGGTTCCTCGATGCTCTTGAGCAGCACGTTGTTGGCCGATTCGGTGAGGCGGTCGGCGTCCTCGAGCACGATCACGTGCCAGCGGGCACGGGTCGGCGACATGTCGGCCCGCGAGACCAGGTTTCGGGCTTCCTCGGTCTTGTAGGACAGCCCCTCCGGCCGGACCACTTCGACGTCGGGGTGGTTGCCGGCCATGGCCGCGCGGCAATCCTCACACCGCCCACACCCACCGTCCGGGCATGCCAGCGCCGCACCGAAAGCGATCGCAGCGTTTGAACGTCCCGAACCTGGCGGGCCGATGAACAACCAGGCGTGGGTCATGGAAGGTCCGGCCGGTTCCGCTGCCGCATCCGCAACCGCTTCGCCCAGCACATTGACCACGTGGTCCTGGCCCACCAACGAGTCGAAGACCCTCATCGCCATTGCTCCGGCAACGCAGCCCACACCATGTCGGCCACCTCGTCGATGCTGTGGGCGGCGTCGATGACCGCGTAGCGCTGCGGCGCGCGGGCCGCCAGGTCCAGCAACCCACGACGGACCCGGGCTTGGAACAACTCCCCTTCGTTCTCCATCCGGTCTGCCTCACCGTCGCGGGCTGTGGAGTGGGTGATGGGCAGGTCGAGCATGATCGTGAGATCGGGAACGAGGCCGTCGGTGGCCCAGAGGTTGACCCGCTCGACGTCCTCGACGCCCAGTCCCCGGGCCACACCTTGATACGCCAGCGAGGAGTCGACGAACCGGTCGGAGACCACAACCGCGCCGCGTTCCAGAGCGGGCCGGATGATCCGCTCCACGTGGTCCGCGCGGGCTGCCGCGAACAGCAACGCCTCGCAGCGGGCGGACATGTCCACGTCGTCGGCCAGCAGCAGCACTCGGATCGCTTCAGCCACGGGTGTGCCGCCCGGCTCGCGGGTGACCACGACCTCGTGTTTGGCCGCCATCCTGTCAGCGAGCAACTGCAACTGCGTGGTCTTGCCCGAGCGGTCAACACCCTCGAAGACGACGAACAAACCCCTCACCGTGACACCTTCTCACGGGAGTGCCGGGAGCCAACGAGCCCTCACACGTTGCATACGTGAGCGGAAATCCGCGTGTTTCCGCTCACTTGTGCCACAACCTCTCACCGATTGCGGCTGGCACCGACCACGGACTACTTCTTCGCGGCAGCCTTCTTGCGTGGCTTCTTGGGCGCTGGCCCCTTTGCCCGCCGCTCACTGATCAGGTCGCTGGCACGCTCGAGCGTGATCGTCAACGGGTCGTCGGCCACGCGCAACGAGGCGTTGGTCTCGCCATCGGTC
>JALOLM010000473.1 GCA_025455985.1 Candidatus Nanopelagicales bacterium
CATGCACCCAGTGGAGAAGAAACCCGCAGTCGAGGTGGTGCTGACGGTTCTACACGCTGGCGGCAAGTTCGGCGGCGGCGGGTACTCGGTCTCCGGCGGTCTGCACGGCGTCGGGGTCTCGGTGGTCAACGCGCTGTCGACAACGGTGAGCGTGAACATCCACCGCGACGGCTTCGAATGGACCCAGACCTACGCCTACGGCGCGCCCACCGCCGCCTTGGCCAAGGGTCCCGAGGTCGCCGACACCGGTACCGAGGTGGTGTTCTGGGCGGACCCGGAGATCTTCGAAACCACGGAATACGACTTCGACACGCTGTCCCGGCGGTTCCAGGAGATGGCGTTCCTGAACCGTGGCCTGACGATCAACCTCGTCGACGAGCGGGATCGCGAGATCGTGGAGGAGGCCGACGAGACCGAGGTCAGCTACTGCTACGCAGGCGGGATCAGTGACTTCGTCCGGCACCTGAACGCGACCAAGGGACCGAGCCACCAGTCGGTCATCGATTTTGAGGCAGAGGACCTCGACAAGGGGATCAGCGCCGAAGTGGCGATGCAGTGGAACCAGGGCTTCAGTGAGTCCATCTACACGTTCGCCAACACCATCAACACCACTGAAGGTGGCACCCATGAGGAGGGCTACCGGGCTGCGCTGACGGCGCGAACCGCAGTTCGAGGGGCAGACGAAGACCAAACTGGGCAACACCGAGGCCAAGACGTTCGTCCAGAAACTGGTCAACGACCAGCTGGGGGAGTGGTTCGAGAAGAATCCGGCCGAAGGTAAGGAGATTGCCCGCAAAGCGGTGGCAGCATCCGTGGCCCGGGTGGCTGCCCGCAAGGCCCGCGACCTGGCCCGCAACCGCAAGGGACTGCTGGGCGGTGGCGGACTGCCGGGCAAGCTGATCGACTGCTCCTCGACCAGCCCCGAGGAGTGTGAACTGTTCATCGTCGAGGGCGACTCGGCCGGTGGGTCGGCGCGAAGTGGCCGCAATCCCGCGACGCAGGCGATCCTGCCTATCCGCGGCAAGATCCTCAACGTCGAGAAGGCCCGCCTGGACCGGGTGCTGGCCAACACCGAGGTGCAGGCGATGATCTCGGCGCTGGGCACCGGCATCCAGGACGAGTTCGATCTGAACAAGCTGCGCTACCACAAGCTGGTTCTGATGGCCGACGCCGACGTGGACGGCCAGCACATCCGCACGTTGCTGCTGACCCTGCTGTTCCGGTTCATGCGGCCGCTGATCATCGAAGGCCATGTGTACCTGGCGCAACCGCCGCTGTACTTGCTCAAGTGGAGCGGCAAGGACGCCCACGAGTACGCCTACAGCGACCGGGAACGCGACGCCTTGGTGACCGCCGGGCACGAGGCGGGCAAGAAGTCGCCCAAGGAGGGCTTCATCCAGCGGTTCAAGGGTCTCGGTGAGATGAATGCCAACGAGTTGTGGGAGACCACCATGGATCCCGACCGGCGCATCCTGCTGCAGGTGACGCTCGAAGATGCCGCGCAGGCCGACGAGGTGTTCAGCATGCTCATGGGCGAGGACGTGGAGAGCCGCCGCAAGTTCATCCAGCGCAACGCCAAAGACGTCCGTTTCCTCGATATCTAAAGGACCACAGTGACTCAGACTCCAGACACCGACCGGATCGAGCCGGTCGAACTCCAGGCGGAGATGCAGAAGTCCTACCTGGATTACGCGATGTCCGTGATCGTGGGCCGGGCGCTGCCGGATGTGCGCGACGGTCTCAAGCCCGTCCACCGGCGGATCCTGTACGCGATGTTCGACGGAGGCTACCGGCCCGACCGCGGCTTCTTCAAGTGCGCGTCGGTGGTCGGTGACGTGCTGGGCAGCTACCACCCGCACGGTGACAGCGCGGTGTACGACGCACTGGTCCGCATGGTGCAGCCGTGGGCACTGCGCTACCCGCTGGTCGACGGCCAAGGAAACTTCGGTTCGCCCGGTAACGACCCGGCGGCGGCTTACCGGTACACCGAGGCCCGGCTGGCGCAGTTGGCCATGGAGATGGTGCGCGACATCGACGAGGAGACCGTCGACTTCAAGCCGAACTTCGACGGCCGCGCCCAGGAACCGGTGATCCTGCCCAGCCGGTTCCCGAACCTGCTGGTGAACGGCTCGTCCGGGATCGCCGTGGGTATGGCGACCAACATCCCGCCGCACAACCTCACCGAGGTGGCAGACGGCATCGCGTGGTCGCTGGAACACCCGGACGCCACCAAGGAAGAACTGCTCGAGGCATTGATCGAGCGGGTCAAGGGCCCCGACTTGGACGCCACCAAGGAAGAACTGCTCGAGGCATTGATCGAGCGGGTCAAGGGTCCCGACTTCCCCACCGGCGCCTACATCGTCGGCCGCTCGGGTATCGATGCCGCCTACCGCACGGGTCGCGGTTCGATCATCATGCGCGGCGTGGTGGACATCGAGGAGGATGAGCGCGGCCGTACCTGCTTGGTGATCACCGAACTGCCGTACCAGGTCAACCCGGACACGTTGACCGCAAAGATCGCTGAACTGGCCGACGCCGGCCGGGTCACCGGGATCGCAGATCTGCGCGACGACTCCTCCAGTCGTACCGGTCAGCGGTTGGTGGTTGTGCTCAAGCGTGATGCCCAGCCGCGTGTGGTGCTTTCGCAGTTGTACCGGCACACGCAGTTGCAGGAGACGTTCGGCGCGAACATGCTGGCGCTGGTCGACGGCGTGCCGCGCACTCTGAGCCTGGATGCGTTCGTGAGCAACTGGATCGACCACCAGATCGAGGTCATCCAGCGGCGCACGGCCTACCGTTTGCGCAAGGCAGAGGAACGCGCCCACATTCTGCGCGGGTACCTCAAGGCCCTCGACGCCCTCGACGAGGTGATCGCGCTGATCCGTCGTTCACCCACCGTCGACGAGGCGCGCACAGGCTTGATGCAACTGCTGGACGTTGATGAGATCCAGGCGAACGCCATTCTGGACATGCAGCTGCGTCGCCTGGCCGCTCTGGAACGCCAGAAGATCATCGACGAGGCGGCCGAACTCGAGCGCCAGATCGCGGACTTCAAGGACATCCTGGCCAACGAGGCAAGGCAGCGCGGGATCGTCCGTGACGAACTGGCCGAGATCGTGCGTGTGCATGGCGATGAGCGCCGTTCGCGCTTCATGCCCGCCGACGACCTCGGTAGCGAAGAGGACCTCATCCCCGTACGGGATGTGGTGGTCAGCATCACCGAGGGTGGGTATGCCAAGCGCACCGATCTGACGCTGTACCGCTCACAGCGCCGCGGTGGTCGCGGGGTCAAGGGGGCCACCCTGCAGCGCGACGATGTGGTGGAGCACTTCTTCGTGACGACGACCCACCACTGGATCCTGTTCTTCACCAACCTCGGCCGGGTGTACCGCACGAAGGCGTACATGCTGCCCGATACCGCGCGGGATGCCAAGGGCAAGCATGTGGCCAACCTGCTGGCCTTCCAGCCCGATGAGCAGATCGCCGGGGTGTTGACGGTCAAGGACTACGAGCAGGCCCCGTACCTGGTGCTGGCCACCAAGGACGGGCTGGTCAAGAAGACGTCGTTGACCGAGTACGACACCAACCGCACCGGCGGGCTGATCGCCATCAACTTGCGGGAGGGCGACGAGTTGGTCTCAGCGCGGCTCGTGGACGACCATGGCGAGCTGATCATGGTGTCGGCCAAGGGCATGTCCGTGCGTTTCCGCGCCGACGACCTGCGCGCATGGGCCGGGCGACCTCCGGGGTGATCGGCATGCGCTTCCGCGAAGCCGACCATTTGTTGGCCATGGACTCGGTGCGTGAGGGCTGTGACCTTGTGACCGTGACCGACGAGGGCTATGCCAAGCGCACGTCCTTGACCGAGTGGAACACCAAGGGCCGGGCCGGCTACGGCGTGCGTGCGATGAAACTGGTGGAAGAGCGCGGGTCGCTGGTCGGGGCCCTGGTCAGTGAGGACGACGACAGTATCTTCGCCATCGCCAGCAACGGCGTGGTCATCCGAACGCCGGTCGCCGACATCCGTCAGACCAGTCGCGACACCATGGGTGTCAACCTGATGGGTCTGGGCGACGGGGTGACGGTGGTGGCTGTGGCACGGGCGGCGGCCGAAGAGGAGGAACCGGCCAATTCCGACCCGGCTCACCCCGAGGATGCGGCCGCGGGGGATGATGGGGAGTCGGTGCCTGCCGCCGACGAGACTGAGGAGTGAGCGTGAGTTCTTCGACGATGCCGGCTGCGGCCGCCAAGTCAACACGCGTGGCGTCGTTACGGCTGCGGCGTATCGACCCGTGGAGCGCGATGAAGACGGGCTTCGTCTTCGCCATCGGCTTGGGGATCATGTACGTCATCGCGTCGTTGCTGCTGTTCTCGTTCGCCTCGGCCACGGGGGTCTTCGACTCCTTCAACACGACGTTCTCGGAGTTGTCCGGAAGCGAAGGTCCGTTCACGTTCGGCTTCTCGACGGTGTTGACCGTGAGCCTGGTCTTCGCGGTCGTGGAGGTCGTGGTGACGACGCTGATGTTCGCGGTGATCGCCATGCTGTACAACGCCTCAGCGGCGGTGTCCGGCGGAGTCGCGGTGAAGTTGGCCGAGGACTGAGGTTGGGTTCCGGAGCGGTCCGACCCATCCGGTACCCTAGGAACAACCCACGCGCCTATAGCTCAGCTCGGTTAGAGCGCTTCGCTGATAACGAAGAGGTCCCTGGTTCAAGTCCAGGTAGGCGCACGTGAAGAAACTGATAC
>JALOLM010000012.1 GCA_025455985.1 Candidatus Nanopelagicales bacterium
ATATGCCATCTCGCATGCGTTCGGCGCCGCGTTCGACAACCCGGAACTGGTTGTCGCCTGTGTGGTCGGTGACGGTGAGGCGGAGACCGGGCCCTTGGCGACCTCGTGGCATTCCAACAAGTTCCTCAACCCTGTGACGGACGGCGCGGTCCTGCCGGTCCTGCATCTCAACGGGTACAAGATCGCCAATCCCACGGTGCTGTCGCGAATACCGCACGAGGAGTTGACCGCGCTGCTTGTCGGGTACGGCTGGAAGCCGCACTTCGTGGAGGGCAGCGACCCCGAACAGATGCACCAACTCATGGCCCACACCCTGGACACGGTAATGTCCGAGATCGACGCGATCCAGCGCGCCGCCCGGGAGGAGGGCCGCACCACCCGGCCGCAGTGGCCGATGATCGTCCTGCGCAGCCCCAAGGGGTGGACGGGGCCGGCCACCGTCGACGGCAAGCAGGTGGAAGGCACGTGGCGCAGTCATCAGGTCCCGTTGCACGACACCCACAACAATCCGGGACATGCGCGGTTGCTCCAGCAGTGGCTGAAGTCGTACCGCCCGCAGGACCTCTTCGACGAGCAGGGACGGCCCGCGCCGGATCTGCTTGCCATGGCGCCCGAGGGTGACAAGCGGATGTCCGCGCAGCCGTACGCCAATGGTGGCCGGTTGATGACCCAACTGCGGCTGCCCGACTGGATGGACTACTGCGTGCCGGTCTCGGCACCTGCGACCACCTGGCACGAGCCCACCCGCGTGCTCGGCGGGTTCGTGCGTGACGTGATGCGGGACAACCTCGCTGCGGGCAACTTCCGGATCTTCGGCCCGGATGAGACCGAGTCGAACCGGCTCGGCGGGGTCCTGGAGGTCACGGGGAAGACCTGGGAGGCGCAGATCCTCGACGAGGAGTGGGATTCCAGCCTGGCCCTCGACGGCCGGGTGATGGAGATCTTGAGCGAGCACACATGCCAGGGCTGGCTTGAGGGCTATCTGCTGACCGGCCGCCATGGGATGTTCAGTTGTTACGAGGCCTTCATCCACATCGTCGACTCGATGTTCAACCAGCACGCGAAGTGGCTCAACACCACCCGGGACATCGGTTGGCGAGCACCTATCTCGTCGCTGAACTACCTGCTCACCTCACACGTGTGGCGCCAGGACCACAACGGCTTCTCCCACCAGGACCCCGGCTTCATCGATCATGTGGTGAACAAGAAGCCGGATGTGATCCGGGTGTACCTGCCACCGGACACCAACACTCTGCTGTCCACGATGGACCACTGCCTGCGCAGCAAGGACTATGTCAACGTCGTGGTGGCCGGCAAGCAGCCGGTTCTGGACATCATGGACGCCCAGCAGGCGCGACTGCACTGCACCCGGGGAATCGGGATCCTCGACTGGGCGAGCAGCGACGGCGGTGGCGAGCCGGACGTGGTTCTGGCCTGCGCCGGCGACGTGCCGACCATGGAGGTGCTGGCTGCCGCTGCGATCCTCCACGAGAACCTGCCGGACCTGCGCGTTCGTGTGATCAACGTCGTGGACCTGATGCGTTTGCTGCCGCACAGCGAGCATCCTCACGGTCTTCGCGATTCCGAGTTCGATGCGCTGTTCACGACGGACAAGCCGGTGATCTTCAACTACCACGGTTATCCGTGGCTGATCCACCGACTGACCTACGCCCGCAACGGCCACGAGAACTTCCACGTGCGCGGTTACAAGGAGGAAGGCACGACGACGACGCCGTTCGACATGTGCGTGATGAACGACATCGATCGCTTCCACCTGGTGATCGACGTGATCGATCGGGTTGAGGGCCTGGGCTCCAACGCCGCGGGACTGCGTCAGGACATGGTCGACCGCAGGTTGGCTCACCGCCACTACATCAGGGAGCACGGCGAAGACCCTTCTGAGATCCGTGACTGGACGTGGCCGTTCGCCGGCGGTGGCCCAACCAGGTCCCGCTAGCCATAGCCTGAGCACATGCAGGATTTCGCGTCCGCCGACGTCACCCGGATGTACCGGGAGGAGTACGCGCAGGCGTTGAACTCGCTGGGTCGCTTCAACTTGGCGATCTTCGGTAAGACCGGGACCGGCAAGAGCACGTTGGTCAACGCCATCTTCGGCGAGGACGTGGCGGCCACCGGCTCCGGCCGGCCGGTGACCACCGGACTGGACTACTACGTCCATCCCAGCGGCGTACTGGGGATCTACGACTCGCGGGGTTTCGAGACCGGTGAGGCCGGTGACCGGATTCTGGCGGCCCTCGAAGAAATCGTCGCCACCACCCGGTCGTACAAACCGGGGGAGCAGATCCATGTGGCGTGGTACACGCTGCGGTGGAGCGACCGCCGGTTCGAGGACCACCAAGCCGCATTCGTCCGGCGTCTGAGTGAACTCGGGCTGCCGGTCTTGTTCGTGCTGACCCAGGTGCCGTGCAACCGTGAGGGGGAGATCCATCACGAGGCCGTCGAGTTCGCGCAGTTCATTGCCGGGCTGGGCTTGCCGTTGGCTGCTGGCGGCAGGGTGTTCTTGACCAACGCCAAGGATGACGCGTTCTTGCAGACAGTGGTCTTCGGTCTGCAGGAGTTGCTCGATGCCACGTTCGACACCATCCCCGAGGTAGCTGTCAGCGCGTTGTCCGCCGCGCAGCAGCTGGACTGGGGGCGTAAAAGACAGGCTGCTCAGAAGATCATTAGGGCGAGCGCGTCGTCTGCCCTGGCCACCGGCGCTACCCCGATTCCGTTCTCCGACGCGGCGATCCTCGTCCCGCTTCAAGTCGCGATGATTGCGCGGCTGACGGCCGCCTACGGCAGTCGCCTGGCCTCGGCCCAGTTGGCCTCCCTTGTGGGATCCCTGATGCTGTCCAGTGGCGCGACCACGGCCGGACGCTGGATGGTCTCGTCGCTGCTGCGCGTCGTGCCTGGTGGCCAACCGGCTGCGATGGTCATCTCGGGGACGGTTGCCGCGAGCATGACCACCGCCATGGGCTGGGCCTGGGTGGCCGTGCTCGAGCGCTACCTGGTGCGCGGGGACCTCAGCGACGTGGATTCCATTCGCCAGGCTTTCGTCCAGGAGTTCCGGTCCCGGTTCAAGCTCACCTCCCGACAGGCCAAGGAACTCGAGCGCGGTCCTGGGGCCTGAACGGCGTCCGTTGGTTGACGTTCGTGCAGTTGGTTGGGGTTCGTGCAGTTGGTTGACGTCTGTCGCTGTTTGAACATCAACCAACTACCTGAACGTCAACCAACTACCTGAACGTCAACCAACTACCTGAACGTCAACCAACGGCGGCGATGGCGGCCTACTTCTTGTCGCTGGCGGGCTTCTTGGCAGGCGCCTTCTTGGCTGCAGGCGCTTTCTTAGCGGCCGGAGCCTTCTTCGCCGCAGGAGCCGCCTTCGCAGGAGCGGCTGGCGGGACTCCCACCGAGACCACCTCAGCCATCCCCGCCTTGAGGTCTGCGACGAGTTCCTGAGGGTCGGGCACGGCAAGGGTGTCGATGTTGACGCCGATCTGGGCGACGCCGTTGTACGACATCAGGGCGCAGTTGACCGCGGCTCCGGCCTTGGGCGCGTACGGCAACATGCGCAGGATCTGCGAGCCCGCGAAGTACACGGGGATCGGCGGGCCCGGCACGTTGGTGGCCACGAAGTCCGTGCCCTTCATGAGACCGCCGGCCACCACCGTGGAAATCGAACGGGGCAGCATGGTCAACAGGCGGAACACCTGATCGGTCAGTACGGCGGCCGGCTCGGTGCGGGCCTGGCGAAGTACTGGATGCAGTTGCTGGATGCGCTTGGCCGGGTCGGCCTCGTTCATGGGCACCGGGAACCGCGCGGGTACCCATGAGTTCCCCTGAGCGCCGGCGTCACCAGGGCTGCGCAGGTTGACCGGCATGTTCACGCGCAGGGCGTCGGGGATGGTGCCGTGACGGTCGTGGTAGCGGCGCAGGCCGCCGACGACCCCAGCGACAAATGCGTCGTTGAGGGTGCCACGACCAGCCTTGCCGGCCTTCTTCAAATCGTCGAGCGGGACGTCGATCAGGTCGAAGTACACCGACAGCGAACGCTCGCCGAACACCGTGGACATAGGTTCTGAGGCCGGCGCCAGCATCCGCGACAGCGATGCGGCCATCTCACCAGCTGAGGTCGCCATGCCGATCGGATCAGTCACGGCGTCCTTGACGAAGTCGGTTCCCGTCCCGAGCGCACTGCGCACGTCGGACACCGTCGTGCGTGCTTGGAAGTCCACGCCCTGGCGGATCCGATCGCTGAAGGAGGCGGTCTCGCCCTTGGGCTTCGAGGGCATCGGTCCCAGATCGGCGCCTGCCCGGTCGAAGTCGAACAGCAGAGCTGCCATCTGCAGGCCACCGATGCCATCGGTGACCGAGTGGTGGATCTTGGTGATGAACGCCGCCTGGTCGTCCTTCAACCCCGTGAGCAGTGCCATCTCCCATAGTGGGCGGGCCCGGTCGAAGTCGCCCTCGGCCATCTGCTCGGCCATGGTGAAGACGGGACGCATGGTGCCGTCCGGGTTGGGAACACTGACCCACCGCAGGTGGTAGTCCATGTCGAAGTTCGGGTCGATCTCCCACCGCGGAGGAGCCAGGCTCAAGGGGTTGCCGACAGCGCGCTGGCGCAGTTTGGGGATCATGCGGGTCATCCGCTCAATGCGGTCCCGGACGACGGCCTCGTCGGGTTCCTTGTCGAGCAGGATCACCAACGTGATCACCGAGCGCAGTAGCGGGTCCTCTTCCACCCCGTACATCACTGCGTCGGCCCAGTCCATGCGCGGGTCGTCTGACACGTTTCCTCCTGTGCTTCGCGGTGAGGCCATTGTTCCCAAATCCGGGCATTTCCGCTCGCTGATCACCGGAATCGGACAGGTAGTGCGTGGGCGCCGGTGGACCACAGAGTGCTCCGGCGGCACAGGGTTCTGCAGGGGAGACCCCGATCAGTCACTGCGGCAATAGGATCGTCGGGTGGACTTCGAACACAGCCCGAAGGCGACTGAGTACCGTGACCGACTGGCCGAGTTCATGGACGCCGAGGTGCTTCCCGCCGAGCCGGTGTACGCCGAGCAACTGATCGAATCCGCCCGCGCGGGCACACCCCATGTGTCGCCGCCGGTGATCGAGGAACTCAAGCGAAAAGCCCGCGACCGGGGGCTGTGGAACCTGTTCCTGCCGCAGGAGTCAGGTCTCACGGTCACCGACTACGCGCCGCTGGCCGAACTCACCGGTCGCAGCCCGCATCTGGCCCCGGAGGCGCTCAACTGCAGTGCGCCCGACACGGGGAACATGGAGGTGCTGCACATGTTCGGCACCCCTGAACAGAAGCAGCAGTGGCTCGAACCCCTGCTCGACGGCCGAATCCGAAGCGGCTTTGCCATGACTGAGCCGGCGGTGGCCTCCTCGGATGCGACCAACATCGAAACGCGAATTTCGCCCGACGGGGATGACTACATCATCAATGGCCGCAAGTGGTGGACCACCGGCGCGATGGACCCGCGCTGCGCGATCCTGATCCTGATGGGAAAGACGGACCCCGATGCCGATGCCCATCGCCAGCAGAGCATGGTGCTTGTCCCCACCAACACCCCGGGTGTGAACATCGAGCGCAACTTGACGGTCTTCGGCTATTCCGAGCAACCCGGCCACGCCGAGATCTCCTTCACCGATGTCCGGGTTCCCAAGACGAACCTGATCGCGTCGGAGGGGATGGGTTTCGCCATCGCTCAGGCACGGCTTGGACCCGGGCGTGTGCACCACTGCATGCGCGCAATCGGAATGGCCGAGCGGGCGCTGGAGATGATGTGCCAGCGGTCGGTCTCGCGGGTCGCGTTCGGCAAGCCGCTAGCCAGCCAGGGTGTGATGCGCGAGTGGATAGCCCGATCACGGCTAGCCATCGACCAAGCCCGACTGCTGGTGTTGCAGACCGCCTGGGTGATCGACCGCGACGGCGCGAAGGCGGCCCGCCAGCAGATCGCGGGGATCAAGGCCGTGGTCCCGCAGATGGCCCTGGACGTTGTGGACCGCGCGATCCAGGCCCATGGCGGCGCCGGGGTCAGTCAGTCCACGCCCCTTGCCGAGATGTGGGCTGGACTGCGCACCCTGCGACTGGCCGATGGGCCCGACGAGGTGCATCTGCGCGACGTCGCCCGCCTGGAACTGAAGGGATACACACATGGCTGAGTTCCATGGTCGCGAGCAGGACGGCTTCGACCTCGACGCCCTCGACCAGTGGTTGGCCCGCGACGTCCCGCAGGCCGGTGCACTCCAGGTCGTCACACAGTTCTCAGGTGGCGCCTCCAACCTCACGTTTCTGGTCGAGGGCACCGACCAATCGGTGGTTCTGCGGACCTCGCCGGCCGGACGCAAGGCTGCCTCGGCCCACGACATGGTGCGCGAGGCGCAGTTGCTCCGGGGGCTGCGCCCGCAGTTCAGCCGGGTTCCGCAGGTGTACGCCGTTGCCGGTGAGGAGTCACCGATCGGGCGGCCGGCATTCATGTGCGAGTACGTATCCGGGGAGATCCTGCGCCGGGATCTGCCCGACGGTGCCCCCGTGGCGGCCATGGCGCAGACGTTCATCTCCACCCTGGTCGAACTGCATTCGGTGGATGCCTCGGTGCCAGAGCTCGCGGCGTTCAACAAGGGCCGGGGTTACGTCCGTCGCCAGGTCGAGGGATGGAACGCCCGCTACCGGCAGGCGCGTACCGATGATGTCCCCGACGCGGAGTCCGTGATGGCCTGGCTGGATGCCCGGCAGCCGGCCGATGTCGCATCCTGTGTCATCCACAACGACTGGCGTTTCGACAACATGGTGCTGGACCCGAACGACCTGTCGAGCATCAAGGCGGTACTGGACTGGGAGTTGGCCACTGTGGGCGACCCGTTCATGGATCTCGGTTCGGCGATGGCCTACTGGGTGGAACCCGGCGACGACGCCGGCATGCAGGCCTTCCGCCGCCAGCCCAGCAATGCAGCCGGCATGCCCACCCGCGATGAGTTCGTCGACCGGTACTGCGAACTGGCCGGGCGCCCCCGGCCCGACTGGCTGTTCTACGAGGTCTACGGTCTCTTCCGCCTGGCCGGGATCGCCCAGCAGATCTGGTACCGGTACTACCACGGCCAGACCACCAACCCCGCCTTCGCGATGTTCGGTCCGGCGGTGTCTTTCCTGGTCGCGCGGTGCGAGCGGCTCATCGCGTCCAGCGGCTGAGCGCGGTCGTCACAGGAGCACGGGCAGCGCGTGGGCAGCCGGTAGCGTGGTGACGCAGACGACAGAAAGGCCGGACATGGCGCAGGTGCGGCAAGAATCGGGCGCGAAGTTCACCTCGGTGCAGCGCTGGCAGATCGCGGTTGCGGTTCTGGCGGTGTTGACGCTCACTCTGCTGCTGATCAATGTCGTCCTGCGGTCAAGAATCGACGCCGCAAGGACCGCCGAGGCGCAGGCGGTGGCGGCAGCCGAGGATCTGCGCTCGGAGAACGCCGATGTTGTCCGCCGCAACGAGCAGTTGCTCACCCAGCTGTCCAGTTCCAATGAGAAGTTGTCGGGCCTCATTGATCGCCTCAACCTGACCAAGAAACAACTGTCGGCGGCGCAGGCGGATGTCACGCGCCAAGTGGCATCCCAGCGCATCGCAGAGCGGGCAGCCCGGCAGGCCGACACGGCTGCTCGCAAGGCTCGCGCGCGAGCGGCGGCGTTGCGATTCCAACTGGCCAACGCCCAGACGTGTTCGGCGGCAGGGATCAAGGCTCTTGCACAGATCCACTCGGGCCCGGACATCGAAACCGGTGCCACTGCGGCCGCCGACACCTTGGAGTCGGTGCTGCCGGCCTGCCGCGCCGGCCTGCGCTGAGGGTCATGGAGACCGACGGGAACGGCTGGGTCGCCTGCGGCTGTGGGCACCGGCACTGGGGCAAGCACGGGGCCGCTGGACTGTTCCTGCAAGTCGGCGATCAGGTGCTCGTCCAGTTGCGGCCGGGTTGGGCCCACCAGGGCGGCAGCTGGGCGATCCCCGGAGGTGCTCGTGACTCCCACGAGTCGGTGCTGACCGCTGCCATGCGGGAGGCACACGAGGAAGCCGCCATCCAGGCAGCGGATCTGACGGTCGAGGGGGTGCATCGCCTGCAGCACCCGGATTGGCGCTACGACACGGTGATCGCCACTGCCGCGCACAAACCCGAGGTGACCGAACACGCTGAGAGCGTGGAACTGCGCTGGGTGAGCGCCGACGATCTGCGCCACATGCACTTGCACCCGGGTTTTGCGCAGTCCCTGCCGGAGTTGTTACTGCCGCTCGTCACTGTGGTGGTGGATGCGGCCAACGTCGTCGGCAGTACCCCGGATGGCTGGTGGAACGACCGGGTGGGCGCAACGCGGCGGCTTGCCGACGACCTCGAAGAGATCGCCGGCAGTGTCGTGCAGCTCGATGGCCAGCAGGTGCTGGTCGGTGGTGTGGAACTGGTGGTGGAAGGTCAGGCAGTTGGCGCACCGGACACGGCCCTGGACTCGCTGGTGTCCATCGTGCGGTCCGCCGGTGTCGGCGACGACATGGTCGTGGCCCGATCACGTAGCATTGGCCAGGCACTGGTCGTCACCAGTGATCGCGGGTTGCGTGCCAGGGTTGACAGGTCTGTAAGCGTCTCGCAGTTACGTACATGGATGGGCTGATGACCGGCAGATATCTCGAGCGTTTCGCGTGGCTGTCCGTAGCCACCGGCATCGTCGTGCTGGCGCTCAAGACCTGGGCATGGCAGATCACCGGGTCGGTGGGGTTGCTGTCCGACGCACTGGAGTCCACCGTCAACATCGGGGCCGCGCTGGTCGCAGTCTTCGCCCTGCGCGCGGCCAACCGCCCTGCCGACGCTGAACACCACTTCGGCCACGGCAAGGCTGAGTACCTGTCCGCGATGGTGGAGGGTTTCCTGATCCTGGCCGCTTCCGCGGCGATCATCGCCTCGGCGGTCAACCGGCTGTTGTCGCCGGAACCACTGGAGCAAGTGGGCGTGGGTCTGCTCATCTCGGTTCTGGCGTCGTGCCTCAATGGCGCGGTCGCGTTCATCCTGCTGCGGGTCGGCCGCGCTCACCGCTCGATGGTGCTCATCGCCGACGGCAAACATCTGCTGACCGACGTCTGGACCTCTGCGGGCGTCGTGGTCGGGGTCGGGGCGGTGGCTGTCACGGGCTGGGTGAGGCTCGACCCGATCATCGCTCTGCTGGTCGGCGCCAACATCTTGTGGACGGGCTGGGGCCTGCTGCGGGAATCGGTGTCCGGGTTACTCGACGAGCGACTCTCGGATGCCGACATCGCGCAGGTGGTTTCCGTGCTGGCGGCCCACGAGTCCCCGCAGGTCCACTTCCACGCGCTGCAAAGCAGAGCAGCCGGACGGCAGCGTTTCGTTTCCCTGCACATGCTTGTGCCCGGTGTCACCAGCGTCCGGGATGCTCATGACCGCGCCCAGCAGATCGAGGACGAGATCGACGAACTGCTTCCCGGAACGGTGGTCAGCATCCACATCGAGCCGCTGGAGGATCCGCGGGCGTGGGACGACATCCCGCGCGGCGCCGAGCACCCGCTCAACCCTTCAGAGACGAGGTTCGGAGACGGGCCGGTCCCCGGATAACCACGGGTGGCGGCCCTGCTCCCACAGGTCGTGCTGCGTACCCCAGGTGTCGAGGTAGATGGCCGCGCGACGATCCAGTTCTTCCGCTGTTGGCGTGGATCGTCGCAGGGCCTTCACCACCTCGGGTGCGCAGTTCGCATTCAGCGCCGACCAGTCCATGGCCGGGTCGGCTAGCGCTGCCCCATCCCAGTCGATGACCGCCACGAGGTCTCCGTCGGTGCTCACCAGCAGGTTGCCCGCGCTGAGGTCCCCGTGGACCAGCGTGGTGGTCACCTCTGCGGCGGTGACGGCGGCGAGGTCACACGCAGGGTTGTCTGCCACGAGCGCGAGGACCTCCCACAACGTTGCCCATCGTGGCCCTTCGGCCTGCCAATCAACCAGCGTCCGCATATGTGCGGCGAATTCAGCCAGTTGGGCACCGAGTCGGTGCTGTGCCGTGGGCGACAACTCGGTCTCCATCACGGGCGTGCCGCTGCAACGTTCCATCACCAGATGCACCGGCGGCTGCTCGTGAACGGACAGGATCGCCGGAACCGGCAGCCCGGCTCGGCGGGCGGCCTCCTGCCGGTGCGCAATGACCAGAAGGTCCTGCTGATCGTGCGTTTGCAGGGGATAGCGGCGGACGACATGGGTGTCGAAGACGATCCGGTTGCGATTGGTCCGCATGCCCTGATTCTTCTCGTGGCGAACCGCGCTGGTCAGACAGGGGAGGCTGTGCAAGCATGATTACATGCTTACAGAACAACAGATAGAGCAATGGTTGACAGGTCGGATGGGGGACTGGTTCGAGGATTTCGAAGTGGTGGTTGACCGCGAGGAGATCACCATCATCGGCCGGCTACCGGCTGAGGGCCTCGACGACCCCACCGCAGCGGCAGGACGCATTGCACGCTTCCGGGAGGAGACCCGCGAGCAGCGCATCGCCGTCGCGCGCGAACTCGAGCATGCGACCGGGCGCAAGGTCGCCTGGGGTGCGCGGTGCGCGGAAGCCGAGAAGATGTTCACGCGGCTGAGCGTTCCGGTGATGACCAGGCTGCGGCAGGAGGACAGAATCGTGCTGGACACCCTGGTCGCAGCCTCCGTGGCGCGTTCGCGTTCGGATGCCCTGGCTTGGTGTGTGCGACTGGTTGGTCAGCACCAGGCCGACTGGCTGGCCCAATTGCAGCAGGCCATGGAGTCCGTACAGACAGTGCGCGATCAGGGACCCAAACCCTGACCCTGGACGGATAAGTTGAGCACTGTGCGAGCGGTGCTCTGTGGTGTGGTGTCGGTGCTGGTGATGGCATCACCGGCCCACGCCGGCAGCGGCTCCAGCAACGGTGTGACCGTGGCCGTCGAGGATGTGGTCTGGTCCGGCTACGACTGTGTGACGCATCCGGTCTCGGTCAGCGTCGATGCTGCCGATCACATCGGCTGGGTGTTGGCGGTGCAAGCCGGCCCCACCGGACGGCAGCGGCTGGATTCGACCGCTTTCATCGGAGTGGGCCCTTCGGTGACATCGGGAGGCCTTCTGCTCTGTCCGGCCGACAGCGCAGGTCCCTGGACCGTCAATGTCAGCGGGCGAGTGGGATTGACCACTCAGACGAACTTCGCGGTCGGCTTCAACGTCTCGAAGGCTCCCACTGCCACGACGCTGGAGTCCGCCCGGCGCACTGAGGTGGGCACTAAGGTCCGCGGTGATGTGAGCGCGGGAACGTGGTCCGGACGAGCCGGAGTGAGAGTCAAGGGGCGCAAGAACGGCCGGTGGGTGGTACTGGGTCACACCTATCCGAGAAAGGACGGCCGGTTCCGGTTCGTGACGCCGAAATCTGTCAGCAGGGTCAGGGTGGACTACTTGGGGGACGACGTCACGCAACCAAGCAGTGCCGGGCCGCGGCGGATCAGTACCAGTTCTTCGCGGTGAAGTGCGCCCAGGCCCCCTTGGGATCGGCGTAGCGGCCCTTGATGTACGAGGCGCCCCAGCGGATCTGGGTCTGCGGGTTGGTGCGCCAGTCGGCTCCCGCGGTCGCCATCTTGTCCCCGGGGAGGGCCTGCGGGATGCCCGTGGCGCCAGAACTGGGGTTCACCGCTAGATGGTTCCAGCCGGACTCGCGGGTCCACAGCTGCTCGAGGGCCAGCCACTGGTCGTCGCCCCACCCGTAGGTGTTGAGGATGTACACCCGCGCATAGGCCTTGTTGGCTTCGATCTGCGAGGTCGTGATCGCCGGGAACGGTGGGGTGGTCGACTCGGTCTCGGCCGATTGCACGGCGAACGTCTTGATGCCTGATCGGACCTTCTTGTGGTTCTCAGTGGCAGGGACGAAGACCCGCCAGCGGTTCCGGTCGGGTGCGACCTGCATGGACACGCGCACCTTGCCTTCGGTGTCTGTCGTGCGGGTCTTGGCCGTCACCCAGGTCGTGCCGTCGCTGCTGTACTGAACCTCAACTTTGCGCGGAGTGCCCCCGATGACCTGCAGACGGTTGCGGTGCACTGTGCCGTCGGTGGTCGTGCGCACGGCGGCCTTGAAACCCTTCAAGGTGGTCGCTTCGCGGACAGGCTTCGTGGTGACCTCCTGGAACGGATCCGCAGGTGGGGTGTCGGCCATCACAGGGGCCGCCAAGGCGCCGGTACAGACCGCTAGGGCCCCGGCCACCGCCATCACGCGCATTTCGCACTCCACGTCGCTGGACGTTATCGGTCGATGGTTGAGCAAGCAACCGAACCACTGTGACATAACCCACATCGGCATGTCCGGTCGCGGAGTTGAGGTGCCGGAGCTCGTGGTCGGGTGATCCGGGCATCAAACATTCGACCGATGCTCGCGGTGGGGCACGATGGGGACATGGAGGTCACTGAAACGCTGCTGCCCGGAGTTGGCATCCGCTACGAGTTCGTCACCGCGCAGGGTCAGCACCTCGGTGTGATCGTGTATCGCGATGGTGGGTCGCAGATCATCGAGTACGCCCAGGCAGATCCCGACGCCGCCTCGACGTTGTCGCTGTTGACCCAGGAAGAAGGAGAGGTCATCTCCGAGATTCTCGGGGCGCCGCGGTTCGCGCGGAAACTGGCCGATCTCACCCGGGAGATCCCCGGACTGCACACGGAGAAGATCCGGGTGCCGGCCACGTCACCGTTCGTCGGCAGGAGCTTGGGCGAGACCCACTGCCGCACCCTCACCGGGGCCAGCATCGTCGCACTCGTGCGGGGCGAAGAGGTGGTCTCGTCGCCATCGCCGGAACAGGTCCTGCTGGCAGGCGACATCCTGGTCGTGATCGGAACCTCGTCGGGTGTGCTGAAGGTGCACTCGCTGCTGCAGAACACCAGCTGATGAAGGGCGAGCCGGCCTTCCTGATCGAGCTCGGATTCCTGCTCATCCTGCTCGGACTCTCGGGCGCGCTCGCCCTGCGCATCGGACTGTCCACGGCGCCGTTGTTCTTGCTCGCAGGGCTGGTGATCGCCGAGGGCGGTCCCGTGGAAATCAGCGCGGCTGGCCCTTTCTTGGACGCTGCGGCGGCAGTCGGTGTGGTGTTGCTGATGCTGGCCCTCGGTCTGGAGTTCTCGGCCGAGGAGTTCACCGCGTCGATCCGCCGCCATGCGCCCAGCGGCGTCGTGGACTTCGCTCTCAACGCCCCACCGGGCTTCATCATGGGTCTGGCCTTGGGTATGGACCTCCCCGCGTGTGCGGCCCTGGCAGGAATCACGTGGGTGTCGTCGTCGGGAATCGTGGCCAAGGTCATGGGCGATCTCGGGCGCCTCGGCAACCGGGAGAGTCCGGCGGTTTTGTCGATTCTGGTACTCGAAGACGTGGCGATGGCCGCCTACCTGCCGGTTCTGGGGGTCGCACTGGTGGGCGGGGGCCTGCTGGCTGGCGGTGTTGGTGCGGTCGCTGCAGTGGTGGCCGTGATCGGCGTGATCGTGCTCGCCCAGCGGGGCGAGCGACTGGCTGAACGGCTCATCAACCACGAGGACGACGAGCAGGTGCTTCTGCGGGTGCTGGGCCTGACTTTGCTCGTGGCCGGTGTGGCGGAGATGGCAGGGGTGTCTTCGGCCGTGGGCGCGTTCCTTGTGGGCCTGGCGATCCCGGCAGGTGCCGCGACGAGGGCGCGGCGAGTCATGGCACCGCTGAGGGATCTCTTCGCGGCCGTGTTCTTCCTCGCGTTCGCCAGTCAGACCACGCTGTCGTCCATCCCGGGGGTGCTGCCGCAAGCTCTGCTGCTCGCCGTCGTCACCGCACTCACGAAGGTCGTGACCGGGTGGTACGCCGCGGGGAGACAAGGTGCGGCGGCCAAGGGCCGGATGCGTGCGGGGACAGTTCTGATCGCCAGGGGTGAGTTCAGCGTGGTGATCGCGGGTCTAGCTGTGAGTGCGGGTTTCGCCGATGTCGGACCGCTGGCGACCACCTATGTGCTGCTGATGGCCGTCAGTGGCCCGATCATCACGCGATTTGCCGATACCCTGGCGCGGCCCTGGGTGCCGGCGCCGGTTCGGGGCTGACCTGCGGTCCTACTCCGAGACCGCCTCGAACTGCTCGACGCCGTCGCCGAGGTGCTCAAGGGTGCTGCTGGTCGCCAGTTCGTCGGTTCCGAGGTCGAAGACCTCCGGGGGTGTGTACGCCATGGTTGTTGCCTTTCCTGTGTCCTGTTGGCCTCCAGCCCCATGAGTTCATGTCGTGCGCACCCGTGCCAAGCCTTACTGACCGGTAACGGCCGTTCGGTCGATTACCCGTGAGTAGCGGCGGGTCCTGCGCCAAATCCGTGGGCGGATGTGCCGTGCTGTCCCAGCACCCGCAAGGGTGACCCCGACATCCGCTGAACGGTCCATTCGTCCATGCCCACGGCGCCGATACTGCGGTAGAAGCCCAGAGCGGGCTCGTTCCAGTCCAGGACCGACCACTCCAGCCTGGCGTATCCGCGTTCGACACAGATGCCGGCCAGCGCCCCGAGCAGGGCCTTTCCGGCGCCGCGCCCCCGGGCCGCGGGGGTCACGTACAGATCTTCCAGGTAGATCCCGTGGGTGCCCTCCCACGTGGAGAAGTTGAGGAACCAGATGGCCATGCCCACCACGACGGCGTCGTCCACAGCCACGTGCGCAAAGAGGTGGGCAGGCTCTGCGAAGAGCGCGGCGTCGAGTTGGCCTGCGGTCATCTTGACGGCATCCGGCTCACGTTCGTAGATCGCCAGCTCGTGGACGAAGGCGAGCATGGCAGCGACGTCGGCGGCGACAGCGGGTCTGA
This sequence comes from Candidatus Nanopelagicales bacterium, assembly GCA_025455985.1. GTDB lineage: Bacteria > Actinomycetota > Actinomycetes > S36-B12 > UBA10799 > JADKAV01. The sequence goes on from JALOLM010000012.1 coordinate 14,829, forward strand.
TCTCCATGGTCTCCATTAGGGCAGTCGGCTGAATACGGTGCGGTCGGTCCCCCCGAGAATGGCCAGGCTGCTGTTCACGACGCCGACACGACTGGCTCGCAGGCTGCGCTTGAGCGTGGATACTCTTACGGGCATGCGCGGTCATCTTGAAGCAATCGCCCACCTGCAGTTTGTCCTGGAGCACCCCACATCGTGAGTACCTCCGACGCCCTCGTCGTCTTCGGCATCACGGGGGATCTCGCCAAACGAATGACGTTGAAGTCGCTGTACCTGCTGGAGGCTGCTGGCCGCCTTGACGTTCCGGTGGTCGGGGTGGCCGGTGACGACTGGAGCCTGGACCACTTGGTGCGTCACGCCCGCAAGTGCGTCGTAGATTCCGGGATCGACCTCGATGAGACGGTCTTCGACCGGTTCGCGGCGCGGTTGTCGTATGTGTCCGGCAATTTCGCCGAAGCCTCCACTTACGACCGCGTTAAGGCCGCGATCGCCGGCGCATCCGCGCCCATGTTCTACCTGGAGGTCCCACCGGCACTGTTCGCGATGGTCGTAGAGGGGCTGCACAACGTAGGACTCACCGACCACGCGCGGGTGGTCATCGAGAAGCCGTTCGGCCACGACACGGCGTCAGCCCGCGAACTCAATGCCACG
>JALOLM010000184.1 GCA_025455985.1 Candidatus Nanopelagicales bacterium
GGGACCCACACCCCGACCGACACCGAACGCACCGCCGGGATCGACTCGGTGAAAACCCGCGGCCCCGAGGGGATGTCAGTGCGGTGAACACTGATCCCCCCGGGGTCGCGAAGCACTACCTGAGAGCGTGGACTCACTGCTCGGCGGAACCCTCGTCGGACTCCTCGATGACCGGCATCAGGCTGAGCTTGCCGCGGTCGTCGATGTCCTTGATCTCCACGCGGATCTTGTCGCCGACCTTGACGACGTCGTCCACGCTGTCGATGCGCTTGCCACCGACCAGCTTCTTGACCTCGGTGATGTGCAGCAGGCCGTCCTTGCCAGGCAGCAGCGACACGAACGCGCCGAAGTTGGTGGTCTTGACGACCGTGCCGAGGTAACGCTCGCCGATCTCGGGCATCTGCGGGTTCGCGATGGCGTTGATCATGTTGCGCGCTTCTTCGGCCGACTCGCCGTTGGACGCACCGATGTAGATGGTGCCGTCGTCCTCGATCGTGATGTCGGCGCCGGTGTCGTCCTGGATCTGGTTGATGATCTGACCCTTCGGATGGCCTCGCTCATCACGTCCAGAATCGTCATGCGGGCGTCGCGCGCCTGCTCCAGCGCCCCAGCAAGCACGCTGGCGGGGATACCGTCGAGCTTGGTGTCGAGCTGCAGTGCGGTCACGAACTCCGAGGTTCCGGCGACCTTGAAGTCCATGTCGCCGAACGCGTCCTCTTCGCCGAGGATGTCGGTCAGCGCGACGTACTGCATCTGCCCGTCGACCTCGTCGGACACCAGGCCCATGGCGATACCGGCCACGGGGGCCTTCAGCGGCACACCGGCGTTGAGCAGCGACAGCGTGGACGCACAGACCGAACCCATCGACGTGGAGCCGTTCGAACCCAGCGCCTCCGAGACCTGCCGGATCGCGTAGGGGAAGTCCTCGCGGCTCGGCAGAACAGGAACCAGCGCCCGCTCAGCCAGCGCACCGTGGCCGATCTCGCGACGCTTCGGGCTGCCCACCCGGCCGGTCTCACCGGTGGAGTAGGGCGGGAAGTTGTAGTTGTGCATGTAGCGCTTGCGCGTCATCGGGTTGAGCGTGTCGAGTTGCTGCTCCATACGCAGCATGTTCAGCGTGGTGACACCCAGGATCTGGGTCTCGCCGCGCTCGAACAGTGCCGATCCGTGCGCCCGCGGGATCACGTCGACCTCTGCGGACAGTGCGCGGATGTCGGACAGCCCGCGGCCGTCGATGCGGACCTTGTCGCGCAGGATCCGCTGGCGCACCTGCTTCTTGGTGACCGCCCGCAGTGCTGCGCCGATCTCCTTCTCACGGCCTTCGAACTGCTCGGCCAACGCCACGCCGACCTCGTCCTTGATGACGTCGAGGGCGGTCTCGCGCTCCTGCTTGTCGGCGATGGTCAGCGCCTCGGCGAGCTTGTCGCTCGCGGCGGCCTCCACCGCGGCGTAGGCGTCGTCCTGGTAGTCGGGGAAGACCGGGAATTCCTTGGTCTCCTTGCCCGCGCGCGCAGCCAGGTCGGCCTGCGCCTCGCACAGCGCCCGGATGAAGGGCTTGGCGGCGTCCAGGCCCTCGGCGACCACAGTCTCGGTGGGCGCTGGCGCGCCGCCACGGACCAGTTCCACGGCGGACTCGGTGGCCTCGGCCTCGACCATCATGATCGCGACATCGTCACCCACAACCCGACCGGCGACGACCATGTCGAACACGGCCTCCTCGATCTGGGAGTGACTCGGGAACGCGACCCACCGCTCACCGATCAGGGCCACGCGAACGGCGCCGATCGGACCGCTGAACGGCAGACCCGACAGCTGGGTGGACATCGACGCAGCATTGATCGCAAGCACGTCGTAGGGGTTGTCCGGGTTGAGTGACTGCACGGTGATGACGACCTGGACCTCGTTGCGCAGACCCTTGACGAAGCTGGGGCGCAGCGGCCGGTCGATCAGCCGGCAGGTGAGGATCGCGTCCTCGCTGGGCCGGCCTTCACGGCGGAAGAACGAGCCGGGAATGCGCCCGGCGGCGTACATCCGCTCCTCGACGTCCACGGTCAAGGGGAAGAAGTCGAACTGGTCTTTCGGGTGCTTGCCGGCAGTCGTGGCCGACAGCAGCATGGTGTCGCCGTCGAGGTAGGCGACCGCCGAGCCGGCGGCCTGCCGGGCAAGGCGCCCGGTCTCGAAGCGGATGGTGCGGGTGCCGAACGGACCGTTGTCCAAAACGGTCTCGGCGAATTCAATGTTGGAACCCTCCACGGGCCCTCCTTCTTATCTAGGGGGCCACCCGCGCCTGTCTTCGATCGAGACGACCCGCATCGCGGGCCATCACCACCGAGGACCGAGGCTTTCCAGGCGGCCCCATTTTGGGGTGGTGTGGTGGCGCTGGGAGCAACGTGGGTCGCTCCCAGCGCGCACACAGGTTATCGACGGATACCGAGCCGCGCGATCAGCGAACGGTAACGCTCGATGTCGGTGCGGGCCAGGTAGTCGAGCAGGCGGCGACGACGTCCCACGAGCAGCAGCAGTCCGCGGCGGCTGTGGTGGTCGTGCTTGTGCTCCTTGAGGTGCTCGGTCAGGTGGGAGATCCGGTGGCTCAGAAGTGCAACCTGCACCTCGGGGCTTCCGGTGTCGCCTTCAACCGTGGCGTACTCAGTGATGATCTTCTGCTTGGTGGCAGTGTCCATTGACAATCCTTGAATCTACGCGGACGCAAAACACAGCGGTTACCGAGCGTCCGTTCAGTAACCGTTCTCCCAGTGTAGCGGGTGGGGGTGACGCGGCTCAGGAAACGACCCGACGGGTGGCCTCGACGTCACGATGCATCTGCGTCACCAGTTCGTCCACCGACTCGAACGCCAGGGTGTCACGCAGTCGGCTCACGAACTCCACGCGCAGCGTCTGGTCGTACAGGTCGGAATCGAAGTCGAGCAGGTAGGCCTCGACGGTGCGCCCGACGTCGCCGAACGTGGGATTTGTGCCCACGCTAATGGCAGCGGCGAAACGATGCGGTCCGACCGTGGCAGCGCCCGCGTACACGCCGTCGGCCGGGATCGCGGCGAGCCGGTGCAGCTCGAGGTTCGCCGTCGGGAAGCCGAGGTCGCGGCCGCGACTGTGCCCGGTCACCACGACCCCTTCAAGTTCCGGCGGGCGGGTCAGCATCTGCGTGGCCCCGGCCACGTCCCCGCGGGCAATCGCGGCCCTGACCCGTGTCGACGAGACCGGCTCACCGTCACCGACCAGTGCGTATTCGTCCACGGTCAGCCCCGCCGCACGCAGCGTTTCGGCCGTGCCCTGGGCCTTGTGGCCGAAGCGAAACCCCTTGCCGATGACGACGTGCTTGGCGTTGAGCTGGCGAACAAGCACCTTCTCCACGAAATCCTGCGCGCTCATCGCCGCGAGTTCGGCGGTGAAGGCGAGCACCTCGACGTCAGCCACGCCGACCTGTTCGATGAAACGCACCCGGCGGGCCAGGGAACACAACCGGGTCGGCGCGATCTCGGGGCGCAGCAACTCAAGCGGATTGGGGTCGAACGTCACGGCCACCGCACGCAGTCCGGCCCGCCCTGCAACCTGCACGCAGTGCCCGATCACGGACTGGTGACCGGCATGCACGCCGTCGAAGACCCCGATGGTCACCGCAGAACCTTCAGACACGCCCCTACCTTGCCAGACGTGTTGGGTCCGGCCGCGAGTGTGTGGGCGTGCAGCGCGCTGCCCGGGTTTCCAGCCGTCACAATGTGCGAGTGGATAGCGCGTTCCTGAGAGGCTCCCTGCGGGTCCTGGCCGATGTCCTCATTACGGCGGGCGTGCTCGCGATCGCCTTTGCCGTGTACCTGCTGTTCTGGACCAACACAACCGCCCGGGCCGCAGCCGCTGAGACCGCCACCCGCCTCGAGGCCGAACTGGATGCCAACGCGCCAGTGACCGTGGAAACGGGTGAGGCGTTCGGACTGATCTACATCCCGCGACTGCGCGACGATGTATGGGGAACGCCCATCCTGCAGGGGGTCGGAGCAAGGGAGTTGTCCCGAGGCTTCGGCCACTACCCCGCGACGCCGCTGCCAGGTCAGCCGGGCAACTCCGGCCTGGCCGCACACCGGGCAACCCATGGCGAGCCGCTGCGGTTCGTCGATCGGCTACAGCGAGGCGACCGGGTCTACATCCGGATGCCCGACGCCTGGTACACCTACCGCCTCGTCGACGACGAGATCGTCGCCCCGCAGGACGTCTGGGTGATCGGCCAGCAGATACCCGAGGAGCTCGCTGCCGAACAGGTCCTCACCCTGACCACATGTCACCCACGGTGGGCGTCGACCCAACGCTGGATCTGGTGGGGCGTTCTCGAGTCGACAAGTCGCGAACGCCCGGAGTTGACCTGATGTACGGATGGATCTGGCAACGTCTGCCTGGGCCGCCGTGGCTTAAGGCGCTGCAGTGCGCGGCGGCGCTGGCTTTGATCACCGTGGTCCTGTTCGGCTGGGTGTTCCCCTGGCTCGAGACAGCGTTGGGGATCAACGAGGTGACGGTGGGACTGCTGTTACCACTTGCGCTCGGCACCGATCGCAGCCTGGAAGAAGGCGCGGGCCTGCACGGCCTGCAGGAACAAGTCATAGATCATCTCGATGACGATCGTTGAGGCGATCGCCATCTGCAGTAAGCCCCGAGAACGCACGGTCACGACCCGTTCAACCACGAAGATCGCGGTGACGGCCATCCAGATCGGCTGAATGGTGATGTGCCCGACGACGGCCAGCGAGTACACGATGGTGGTCAGGTAGGTGAAGATCACCAGCACTCCGAGCAGGCTGAGCAACTGCCTGCCCCAGTACGACAATGTGATCCGCGTGAACCCGTAGTCGACGAGGTTCTCCAAGGCGCCGCGCTTCCACCGAAGGCGCTGCTGGGCCAGGTCGGACCAGGTGCCCATCACCTCCGTGGTGAGCCGGCAGCCGAGCGGCGAGATGATCTCGTAGCCCAAGTGCATGAGCGCCAGAGTCAGCTCGTTGTCCTCGGTCAATACGTGGGTGTCGTACACCTGACCCTGTTCGCCGGGCAGGCTGTGACCGCGTTCGCTGGCCACATGCTGGAGCACTCCGACCCGGAACACGGTGGCCGTGCCGGTGAGTACCAGCACCTTGCCTTTCAGCCGGCCGACGTCGCGGGCGTAGCGGGCGTACTCGTTGCGCTGGAACATCCCAACCAGCCCGCCGCCGGCCTGGCCGAAGAACGTCCCACCGACACCACCGACGTCGCCCTGCGCGAGTCGCAGAACCGCGGTGCGCAGAAAGTCGGCATCCAACACGGAGTCAGCGTCCTGGACCAGCAACGCGTCGGCGGTCTGGAGTTCACCCTGGGCATCAAGCAGTTCGATGACCTGGTTGAGCGCACCGCCCTTCTTGTGGACGTTGTCGACGGTCTCGACCACCCGGACGCCGGGGAATGATTCGGCCACCTCGACGGTGTCGTCGGTGCAGTTGTCGGCGGCCACGACGATCAGATCGGGAGCCAGTGTCTGGTTCTGCAGGGCGTCGATGGTCTGCACCGGAGCGGGCAGGTCCTGAGTGAGTAATTGGGCGCGCGAACGCGCGGCGATGTTCGTCATGACCACCTTGAGGGGTTCGGGGGCTGAGGGTATGCGAGTCGTGCGGAGGGTCAGGCTTGAGTCTTGGGGACGATGCGTGCGATGGCCATCCCCGTGGCGAGCATTGCGAAACCGGCAAGGAAGACCCATAGGGCCATGCCGGGTCCGGTCGCTGCAAGGAGTCCAGCGCCGGCAGGTGCAGCACCCGCAATGGCGTTGTTGTACATGAGTTTCACCCCAGAGTTGATTCGATACGTGATTTCCTCTTCTATGGTCCCGGGGCACAGAGCAAGAGACAAGCCTCGTTGATCAAGATGCGATCAAGATCACGTTCAGAGATGTGAAAGTGTCACCGCCTGTGCACAGCCCACTGCGCATGGCAACATTTCGGACTGCTTCTAGATGTTCAATCAGCCGACATCACGGGGCAATTGGGAGTAGGACTGGTGTGTGTCTGGGGTGCACACCGCGCTAAGCGAAGGCCGTCAGCACGCCGATTACTCCCGTGTGAGGACTGCGGTGATCGGCGCGATGGCGGTGGTCGTCTGCCTGGCGGTCGCGGTGCCGCCCGGCGACGCTGCAGCCCCGTTGAGCAGTCACGTGCGCGTTGGAGCCTGGGCCAAAGGCATGGTCGACGACCCGTCGGTGCTCACCAGCCTGGAACAACAAGTGGGCCGTCGCTTCGATATCGCCTCCTACTTCTACGGCTACGGCGACTGGTTCCCAGCCGACATCGAAAAGACCTTCGCCGCCGGGGGCACGCGCGACGTGCTCATCTCGTGGGACATGGGTGACACCCGGTTCACCGAGTGGAGCCAGGGTCAGCACGACGAGTATCTGCGCACGATCGGTCGCCTCGCCCGCGACTACCCATATCCGATCTATGTCCGTCCCTGGCCGGAGATGAACGGCGACTGGCAGACATTCATGCCCACCGCCTCCGGGGACCGCCCCAATGGCGGAACACCTGAGCAGTTCAAGGCCGCATGGCGCCACGTCGTGGATACCGTCCGGTCCGAGGGAGGGACCAACGTCAAGTGGGTCTTCAACCCCTACGCGGCCACCTACGAGGGCTCGGCCGATGTGCGGACTCTGTGGCCGGGTCGGGCATACGTCGACGTTCTGGGAATCGACGGCTACAACTGGGGAGGTGGGCCGGCGCCCTGGCAGAGTTTCGCGACCATCTTCGGCCCGATGTACTCCATCCTCACCAGCCTGGATCCGGATCTGCCTGTGTGGATCTGCGAGGTCGCTTCCCGCGAGCCCAGCGTCAACGACGGCGCCCCCATCATTCCCGGCGCCAGCAAAGCCGATTGGATCAACGAGGCATTCGCCTCCACTGCGTTCCCCCGGGTGACCGCGCTCGTGTGGTTCCACGAGCAAAAGGAACGTGACTGGCGCATCGACTCCTCGGCCGCGGCATTGCAGGCGTTCCGCGCGCAGGTCACGGGGCTGGGCGCGTCCCCCGCACCCTCGACCAGACCCAAGAAGAAACCCCGCCGAGCGCTCAGCGTGGTCAGGGCGACCAGCCAGCGCATCCACATCGCGGTGCGCCCCGCTACTGCGACCCGCCTGCTCGTAGAGCGCCTGGGCCAGCGCGGTTGGCGCAAGACTTCGCGGGCGAAGACCGACCAGCGGGGCCGGGCGTGGGTCAAGCGCAGCCCGGGCCGGTTGCGGATCAGCGCCCCGCAGTTGGGCAGGACCGTCCTGCTGGGATCTCGCTAAGACTCGGCCGCACGAAAGTGGCACGTCGCGAAGCCTGATTCAGGAATCTGCCATCTTTGTGCGGTGATTAGGCCCGATATGCGGCATATGGTGTGATCTTCTCCGCCGAAAGGTGGCACCAGGGCGGGGTCAGTGCCCACTTTCGGCGGCGAAAGCCGCGTGACCCCCACCCATCACCGATCAACTGGGCCTGTTGACCAGGATCGTGGGCGTACGGTCCACTACCTCGATCACACTGACCCACTGCTCACCGGCCACCACGAACCAGATCCCGTCAGCGATGTCGAGCTGCGGCAGGAGACCGTTGCGCAAGGCGTGCGCCACTGCTGGATCGGCGCTGAGCACGGGGAGCAGGCGTGACATCACCTCAACGGTGCCAACGACCGGCGGGGCCTCATCACCCAAAGCCGCGCACTCGCCCACCTCGATCGGCCCGATAGCGGTGCGGCGCAGAGATGTCAGGTGCGCCGCCGAGCCGAGCGAATGGCCCAAGTCGCGGGCAAGCGCGCGGATGTAGGTACCCGAGCTGCACTCGACGACCACATCCACGTCGACGCTCCGGCCC
>JALOLM010000185.1 GCA_025455985.1 Candidatus Nanopelagicales bacterium
CGGGCGGCGGCGCGATTCGACTGGGCCGGCGTGACCCTGCTCAACTCGGGCTCCGGGCCGATCCACCAGTCGCAGCACGACCGGCTCAAGTTACTCATCCAGGCCTTGGAGCACTTCACCCCGGAGCAGATCTGGCAGGCCAAGGTCGCCGGTGACGAAGCGAACGGGATCGCGGCGCCGCCACCAGAGATCATGGCCTTTCTGCATCAGCGCTGGCTGCGCACTGATCCGCGCGGTATGGCGGTCATGGCCCGGATCCTGCTCGACGGCCCGCTGCAGGACCTTCAGGGTGCCCACGGCCGCCTGTTGGTGGCCTTTGGGGTCGAGGACGCGGATTCCTGGTCGTGGCAGGCGCAGGTCGATCTGGCCAGCCGCTGGAAGGCCCGGCTGGCCACGATCCCGGGGGCGGCTCACTCACCGGCGGTGGAGGCACCCGAGGCCACTGCCGCCTTGCTTTCAGCAACCTTCATCGAAGCCGGCGATCCCAGATGTGTAAGACCACGACGCAGTGGGTATGAAGTGGGCATGCAGATCGTGACGCCCCTTGCCGCTGACTCAGCGGCGATCCGGCGTGCGCGCAAGACCGTGATCGACCAACTGTGGGCGTGGGGCTTGTCCGACATCGCCGACGACGCCGAAATCATCACCAGCGAACTGGTGACCAATGCCATCGCCCACGGCGGTGGCCTCATCGAGTTGCGGTTGTCGGCACTCGACGATCGCGTGCGGATCACCGTGATGGACGGCAACCCGCACGACGTACCGAAGGTCGCTGGTGATCGTGGTCTGGAAATCGGGGGCCGCGGCATGGCACTCGTACAGGCACTGGCCACCGACTGGGGCCTCGAGATCGGCACTGAGAGCAAGCAGGTGTGGGCCGAACTCGCAGCCTGAAAGAGCGCTACGAGTTCAGATCGATGAACCCGAACACCGCATTTCCGATCAGCTGCGCCGCGATGGCTGCGAGCAACATGCCGGAGATTCTGGTCAGGACCGTGATTCCGCTGGTCCCCAGCACCCGGGCGATACCGGTGCTGAACCGCATAGCCAGGAACAGCACGAGGTGAACGGCAAGCACCCCCAAGGCCACCGAGGCAAGCTGCCCGGTCGTATCAGCCTGCTGCATGAAGAGCATGACCGCCACGATCGCTCCCGGTCCGGCGATCAACGGGGTGCCCAGCGGAACCAGCGCGACGTTCACGTCGTCCGAGCCCGTGATCGATGTGCCCTTGCCCATGAGCAGTTCCAGCGCCACGATCAGCAACAACAGCCCTCCGCTGGCCTGCAAAGCGGGAACGGACACGTGCAGATAGTCCAGGATCGCCTGGCCGAACAGGGCGAAACCGACGATCACTCCGAGTGCGGTCAACGTCGCCTGTAGCGCCAGGCGGTGCATCTGTGCCGGGCCACGTTTGTGCGTGAGTCCCAGGAAGATCGGAACGATTCCAGGCGGGTCCATGATCACGACCAGCGTGACGAAGACGGACCCGAAGAGCCGCCAATCCACCGCTACTGGTCAGAAGGGGTGGTCGGAGCCGCCGGCGAGGGGTCAATCGTGATCCCCAGGATCTGTCGCGCCTGTCCCAGCACCGCCGCGTCGCAGCGCACCACGTAGTGCTCAGCGGTGAGCTGACTACGCGACAGGAAGTCCCGCTTACCGCCGGTGAATGCGTAGGACAGCAGACCGAACACGATGCCGAACGCCGCACCGTAGACGAGCCCGAGCATCAGCAGCGAGAAGGTGCTGCCCTCCCCGCTGGCGAACAGCGACACGAACAGTCCGAGCAGAAGACCGAACCAGGCACCCATGCCCAGACCACTCAGCGCTGCCCTACCCCAGGAAAGGCGGCCGACAACGGCCTCGACAAGACGCAGGTCGACCCCCACGATCGCCACGTTCTGCACGGGGAACTTGTTGTCGCTGAGGGTGTCCACCGCCTTCTGCGCCTCGGCGTAGGTGTTGTAGGTGGCAAGGACCGGGCGGCCCTCCAACTGCTTGAAGGGATCAGCGTTCGACATGTTTCGAGGGTAGCCGGTGAACCTGCGGCCCCCGCGCGGCGCGGTCGGCGTCGCTCAGCCGCGCAGCTTGTACTCCTCCAGCAGGCGCCGGGCGATGATCATCCGCTGGATGTCCGCAGTGCCCTCGCCGATCATGAGCATCGGCGCTTCGCGGTACAGCCGCTCGATCTCGTACTCCTTGGAGTACCCGTATCCGCCGTGGATGCGGAAGGAATCCTCCACGACCTCTTTGCAGTACTCGCTGGCCAAGTACTTGGCCATGCCGGCCTCAAGGTCGTTGCGCGCGCCGGAGTCCTTGGTGCGTGCCGCGCGGACCATCATCAGGTGGGCGGCCTCGACCTTGGTGGCCATCTCCGCGAGCCGGAACGCCACCGCCTGGTGCTCGGCGATCGGCTTGCCGAAGGTCACACGCTGCTGGGCGTAGTCGACGCCGAGTTCGAAGGCACGAGTGGCCAGTCCGCAGGCGCGGGCGGCGACGTTCACACGACCCACCTCGACGCCGTCCATCATCTGGTAGAAGCCACGGCCGGTCTCCCCGCCGAGCAGCGCATCGGCCGGCAGCCGGAAGTCGGTCATCACCAGCTCGGTGGTGTCGACGCCTTTGTAGCCCATCTTGTCGATCTTGCCGGGGATGGTGAGACCGGGAAGGACCTCGCCGAAGCCCGACGGCTTCTCGATCAGGAACGTGCTCATCTTCTTGTAGACACTGGCGCTCTCATCGGCCTCGGCGTCGGTGCGCACCAGCACCGCGCACAGCGACGAACTGCCACCGTTGGTCAGCCACATCTTCTGGCCGTTGAGCACGAACTCGTCGCCGTCGCGCACGGCTTTGGACGTGATCGCCGATACATCCGAGCCGCATCCGGGCTCCGACATCGAGAACGACCCGCGCAGGTCACCGGTGGCCATCCGGGGCAACCAGTCCTTCTTCTGGGCGTCGGTGCCGTGCTGCATCACCATGTAGGCCACGATGAAGTGGGTGTTGATGATGCCCGACACGCTCATCCAGCCGCGCGCGATCTCCTCCACACACAGCGCATAGGTCAGCAGGGACTCCCCGAGGCCGCCGTACTCCTCGGGGATCATCAGGCCGAAGATCCCCATCTCCTTCATGCCCTCGACGATCTCGGTGGGGTACTCGTCGCTGTGCTCGAGCTGCTGGGCGTTCGGAATGATCTCGTTCTCCACGAAATCATGGACCGCAGACAGGATCTCCTGCTGCACGTCGGTCAAGCCTTCAGTCTGCGCCAATCGCCCCATGGTGATGCCTCCAACCGTTGTTACTCGTGAGTATTCCATCGCTGCAGTGAACGGGCAGCAGGAGGTAGGGCGGCTGGGTACCTCAGCGGTTGGTCAGTCGCAGCGGGGACAGACCCACCTTGACCTTGCCCTTGCGGATGGGCTTGCATTTGCCCAGCACGTCACAGGCCTGATCCACCTTGAACGAGGACGGAACCTTGAACGACACGAGCTTCGACTTGGGCCGGTAGACGTAGTAGTCACGGGCCGAACCCTTGGTCGTCAGGCACACGGTGACGGTCTTGGTCTGCGTGCAGCCCTTGTTCTTCGTGCCGGGCAGGTTCTGCAGCAGGTTCTGGTAGGCCAGGCCGGGCTTGAGCACAGTGCCGGACTGGGAGGTGGTCCACACCCCGAGTCCGTAGTCGTCCCAGCCGTACCAGTCCACCTGGGACAAGCCGTTGTGCAGCGACTCGAGGTAGGTCTGTGCGAGGTACGCAGCGCCGGTGTCCTCGGAGTACTTCTTCTTCGGCCAGCCGTTGTTGCGCTGGTTGCCGTAGTTCATCTCGGTGTCCAGCATCGGCAACTTCTTGTAGCCAGCCTTGGCGATGGCCTGCTGGGCCAGTTCGACGCCCTCGGCCCGTTGCGCGAGATTGCCGTTACCCGGTCCCTTCTTCAGCCACGGGTAGGCGTGGATGGCGATGCTGTCGGGCTTACCGCCCTGCTTCTTCAGCGCCGTCAGGTACTGCGTCAGCCAACTCTTCTTCACGAAGTTCTTCTTCTGCACGATCGTGCTGGACGCGGTCACCACGTCGGCTCCTGGATCGACCTGGCGCACGGCCTTCTCCGCAGCCACGGTCAACTCGGCCATCTCGACGGCGCTATTGCCGGTGCTGCTGAACATGGCGGTCAGGTTCGCCTCGTTCCAGATCTGGTACTCGGTGATCCGGCCTTTGTAGCGGGTGGCCACCTCCCGAACCCAGGTCTTCCAGTCCTCGATGTCCTTGGGCCCGGAACTGCTGCCGCCGGGGAAGTACTCGCAGTTCGTGTAGCTACCCGGCTGACAGAGCGGCTTGAGGTTCTTGGCTGCCCACGCGGGGGTGTAGCCCATCACGTACATGATGTCCTCGGCCCCGGTCGCCTCGGCGTTTGCCACCACCTGGTCCAACAGGGTCCAGTCGTAGACCCCCTTGGCCGTATTGACCTGGTCCCAGCGCACTCCGTTGTCCCAGATCCGGATGCTGCCGAAACGCTGCTCGGGGGTGGGCGGGGTGTTCGTCAGGCTGTGCACGTGCATACCCAGCAACGAGGCGGGCACCTTCTTGAAGGTCGGCTTCTCTTGGCCGGGCTTGGGCAGTGTGTCGATCGCTGCAGCGGGCACTGCCGTGGCAAGCGCCAAACCGGCAGCGACTGCGGTGATCAGCGGCGTCTTGCGCATGGGGACTCCTGTCGAGGTGTTCAGCGATCGCCACGGCCCGGAGGCAGGCGACAGGCAAGCAGTCTAACCCGCCTCACAGCTGGTGCCGTGGATCTCGCGTCGTGCTGTGTTCGTTATCCGACGCCCCTGCACCGCGACCGGTTCCCACCGTCGGGGATATCAGCCTTGGACGTCGGCGATCATCTCGCTGGAGGGGCGCCGCGATCAGGCCTGCGGTGCCTCGAACGTTTTGGTCCGCGCCATTCCGGCTGCCCGGCCCTTGGCCGAGATCACCAGGGCCATCTTGCGGGAGGCCTCGTCGATCATCTCGTCGCCGAGCATGACCGCGCCCTTGGCGCCACCCTGCGCAGATGTGTAGTAGTCGTAGGCGTCCAGGATCAGTTCGGCGTGGTCGTAGTCGTCCTGCCGTGGG
>JALOLM010000186.1 GCA_025455985.1 Candidatus Nanopelagicales bacterium
AACTTCGAGGGCCGGATCAACCCCGACGTGAAGATGAACTACCTGGCTTCGCCACCGCTGGTGGTCGCCTACGCGCTGCTGGGCCGCATGGACGTCGACATCGTCAACGAGCCGTTGGGCACCGGCACCGATGGTCAGCCGGTCTACCTGCGGGACATCTGGCCGACCGACGCGGAGGTCAGCGAGGTCATCGCGCAGGCCATCGACGAGGACATGTTCGCCCGACGCTATGCCGACGTGTTCGCCGGCGACCAGCGGTGGCAGAACCTGCCCACGCCGTCGGGCTCCGCCTTTGAATGGGACGCCGATTCCACCTACGTCCGCAAGCCTCCGTACTTCGACGAGATGGCCGCCAGCCCGGCGCCCGTCGTGGACGTGACCGGCGCCCGGGTGCTGGCCAAACTCGGCGACTCGGTGACCACCGACCACATCTCACCGGCCGGTGCCATCAAGGCCGACTCGCCTGCGGGCAGGTACCTGGCCGAGCACGGTGTCGGAGTCAAGGACTTCAACTCCTACGGATCCCGGCGCGGTAACCACGAGGTGATGATCCGCGGGACGTTCGCGAACATCCGTCTTCGCAACCAGTTGGTACCCGGGGTCGAGGGCGGTTTCACCGTCGACTTCACCCAGGAGGCGGCGCCGCAGACCACGATCTACGACGCTGCTCAGGCCTACGCGGCCGAGGGGATCCCGCTGGTGATCCTGGCCGGCACCGAATACGGCTCCGGGTCCTCGCGCGACTGGGCTGCAAAGGGCACGTCTCTGCTCGGCGTCAAGGTCGTGATCGCCGAGTCCTTCGAGCGCATCCACCGATCGAACCTGATCGGCATGGGTGTGCTTCCCTTGCAGTTCCCGGCTGGGCAGAACGCCGACAGTTTGGGCTTGACCGGCGCGGAGACCTTCGATGTGACCGGGGTGACCGCCTTGAATCAGGGCGATATCCCGGCGACGGTGAAGGTGCGGGCAACGTCCCCCGCCGGCGTCGTGGAGTTCGATGCGGTGGTCCGGATCGACACCCCGGGTGAGGCCGACTACTACCGCAATGGCGGCATCCTGCAATACGTGTTGCGCTCGATGATGGAGTCGTGACGGGCTCTTCTCCACCGGGGTGGCCCTCTGACCTGCCACCGACGGGTCCGCAGTTCGAGGACAACGTCGTGGGCTGGTTGCTCGACCGCCTGCCGCCGGAGTACCGGTTGTCGCCTGTACGGCGGCAGCCGTTGCTGCTGGCCATGGCCGCACGGACCCAGGCGGAAGCCACCCTGGAGGCCACACGTGAGGTCTACCGGGGGGCGCGGGCTGGTCTGCGCGACCGGCTGCGTGAGGTCGGACTCGTCGAGGAGGCGCTGCAGGGCCGATCGTGGCGGCCGCGGCTCTGAGCGTGGGCCTCTTCGACCGCCCAAAGTGGGCACGGCCGCCGTCCGGCTGCCACCTTCGCGCGCCAAGAACAGAGCATATGCCGCAAAACGCGCACAAGTTCCGCACGAAGATGGCAGATTCCGGAATCGCAGGTCGCGAAGTGCCACCTTTCGGCGTGGCTACTCGACCGATGCGCGGATTCTGAGGTGGAGGTTGCGGCAGTCATGCCGGGGCTCGGCCCACCGGCCAGGGTGTCGAGGTGGGGGGGGCGGGAAGTCTCGCCTCTGACGCGTCGGCGGGCGGTTGCCGGCGCCCACCGTACACTGAAAAGGTGCTCGAGAAGATCCATTCCCCAGCGGACCTGAGGTCGCTGGACGACGCGCAACTCGACGAGCTCGCCGCCGAGATCCGGGAGTTCCTGGTAGCGAAGGTGTCGCGGACCGGCGGGCATCTGGGACCCAACCTGGGGGTTGTGGAGTTGACGCTGGCCCTGCACCGGGTCTTCGACTCCCCGAAGGACGCGATTCTGTGGGACACCGGTCACCAGGCGTACGTGCACAAACTGCTCACTGGCCGGCAGGCGGGGTTCGACGTATTGCGTCAAGAGGGCGGGCTGTCGGGCTACCCGAGCCGCGCCGAGAGTGAGCACGACTGGATCGAGAACTCACACGCCAGCACGTCGCTGAGTTACGCCGATGGGCTGGCCAAGGCTTGGCAGGCACGTGGCCTGCTCGGCAGCCGAAATGTCGTCGCGATCATCGGTGACGGTGCCCTGACCGGTGGGATGGCGTGGGAAGCGCTGAACAACATCGCCGATTCGAACCGGTCGATGGTGATCGTGGTCAACGACAATGAGCGCAGTTACGACCGAACCATCGGTGGTCTGGCCAACCATCTGGCCACCCTACGCACCACAGGCGGATACGAGCGCTTCCTGGAATGGGGTCGCCGGGTGCTGGACCGCACACCCGTGGTCGGCCGGCCGGCGTTCGACACACTCCACGGCCTGAAGAAGGGCCTTAAGGATGTGGTCGCCCCGCAAGGGATGTTCGAGGATCTCGGCCTCAAGTACCTCGGGCCGGTTCCCGGGCACGATCGTGAGGCCGTGGAGCAGGCACTACGCCGGGCCAAGGGCTACGGCGGCCCTGTCCTGGTGCACGTGCTCACCCAGAAGGGCAGGGGGTATCCGCCAGCCGAACAGGATGAGGCAGACCGTTTCCACGGCGTGCCGGTGATCGATCCGGTCACCGGTCGACCGGCCGCAACGGCCAGAGCCACGTGGACTTCTGTCTTCTCCGAGGAGATGTGTGCGGCCGCCGCCCGGCGCCCCGACGTGGTGGCCATCACCGCGGCGATGCTCGGCCCGACCGGGTTGGCCGCCACAAAGCAGCAGTTCCCGGAACGCGTTTATGACGTCGGCATCGCCGAGCAGCACGCCATCACCAGTGCCGTGGGTATGGCGATGGGCGGGCTGCACCCGGTGGTAGCGCTGTACGCCACGTTCGTGAACCGGGCCTTCGACCAGGTCCTGATGGATGCCGCGCTGCACAAAGCGGGTATCACCATCGTCTTGGACCGGGCGGGAATCACCGGGGACGACGGGGCCAGCCACAACGGTATGTGGGACATGTCCATCCTGCAGGTGATTCCAGGTCTGAGGCTGGCTGCCCCCCGGGATGGCAGTCGACTGCGGGAGAGTTTCCGGGAGGCCCTCGACGTGGCCGACGCGCCCACCGTGGTCCGGTTCCCGAAAGGTTCGCTGCCCGCCGATATCCCCGCGATCCGGGCTCATGGCGCCGTGGATGTACTGGCCCAGTCCGGGGCCGACGATGTCCTGATTGTGGCGGTGGGTTCAATGGCAGGGGTCGGCGTCGAGGTTGCCTCGCGACTGGCCGCACAGGAGATCGGGGCGACCGTCGTCGACCCACGATGGGTGAAGCCGGTGCCCGCGGAGATCATCGACTTGGCGCGGCAACATCGGCTGGTGGTCACTCTGGAGGACAACGGTGTCGTCGGCGGGGTGGGTGCCGCAGTCGCTGGTGTATTGCGCGAGCAGGGGATCACGACGACGGTGCGCACTCTGGGTATTCCCCAGGAGTTCCTCGACCAGGGGTCCCGAGCACAACTGCTGGAGCGCGTGGGTCTGACCGCCCAGCAGATCGGGCACCAGGTGATCGGCTGGGTCGCGGCGAGCAACCAGACGCTGGAGACCGACACACCCTCCAGCCTGGACCACCGAAAGTGATCATCTCGCTACCGTAGGTGCATGAATGCCGGGAATGTCCGGTCGACAACGCCAGTCGACGGCGCCTGGTTCGTCGTGTTCGCGCTCACCGCTCTTGCGGTGGGTGAGTGGCTGTCTCTGTCGTTGGCCTTCACCCTGGCTGCTGTAGCGGTAGTGGCCGTCATCCCCGCCATCGGCGCTCAGCGAGGTGACCGGCTGGGGGACGCATTGCGCGACAGCGCGGCATTGGTGACGATCACCGAGTACGACGTGGACGGTGAAGGACATGTCGTGTGCGCGTCCCCTGCCATGGGCCGGTTGCTCGGTCTGGAGCCCGAAGAGATCATCGGCAGGTCGTGGGGGTCCCTGTTGGGCCGGCACGGACCCTTGATGGTGGAGCAGGATCTCGCTGTCTTGGACGCAGGTGCGCAGCGGGTGTTCACCGTGCCGATCAGCGCCCAGGGGCACCGATGGACCCTGATGGCCTCGAAGTCACCAGTGGACTCCGCGCATGGGCGGGCCGTGGGCATGGTGGCCCTGGACATTGGCGGCCACAGGCATCGCGACCGCCTGCTGCGGATGATGTTCGACTCGTCTCCGGTCCCCATGGCGCGGCTGGCCGTGGACGCCACCGGGATCGGGTCGATCGTCGACACCAACCAGGCCATGGCCGACCTGCTGGAGGTGCCGATTACCGATCTGCGCGGCATGGTGTTGGACGACTTCATCGATCCCAGGGACCACTTGGTCGCCGACGGGCTGTCCCGCGAATTGCGTGTGGTCACTGGCAAGACAGAACGGCTTTGGGTTCAGGGCACGGTGTCGGTGTTGCAGGCCAGCGACTTCGACGGCGCCTTCGCCATCGCGGTCCTGGAGGACATGACCGCCCGACGGGAGGCGGAAACCCGGCTGTTGCGTCAGGCAGAGCATGACGCCCTCACGGGACTACCGAACCGCTATGTGCTCAACAGTCTGCTCGCGGCCGCGGTCAGCAGGCTGTGGACCAGCGGCCGGGTGTTGGCAGTGCTCTTCTGCGATCTCGACGGTTTCAAGGGTGTGAACGACACGCTGGGCCATGGATGCGGCGATGCGGTTCTGGTGCAGGCTTCCGGACGGCTGGCCAGGGAGGTCGGTGACCGGGGGTTCGTATCCAGACTCGGCGGGGACGAGTTCGTGGTCGTCGCTGAGGGACTTCTGCACGCCCGCGACGCTCGCGACCTCGGCGAACGGGTCCTGTCGGTCATGCGTGAACCCTTCGACATCGAGGGCCGGGAGGTGCGCCTGGGTGTTTCGGTGGGAGTCGCCGTGACCACCGATCCGGGTGCCGATCCTGAGACCCTGGTGCGCCGGGCCGATCTGGCGATGTACAGCGCGAAGACCGCTGGGCGCAATCGTGTGGCTGAATATGAGCCTTCGCTGGAACGTGCCGCGCTTTCGCGTCAGTACGTGCTGGCGCAACTCAGAGAGCGGTTGGCTACCGGGGCGGTAGGCGTGCACTACCAGCCGATCACCGGCCTTCGGGACGGCACAGTGAGTGCGGTGGAAGGCCTTGTACGGATCGCTGCCGACCCCCCCGTGCCGGCGGTCGATTTCATCCGTGCTGCAGAAGACAACGGTCTGATGCCCGAATTGGGCCGCCGGGTGCTGGAGGCGGTTCTGCGTGACCAAGCCGCGTGGGCCCGCCAGGGACTTCGGTTGCGGGTACACCTGAACACCTCACTCGGGCAGTTGTGCAGCGACACTTTCGCCGAGGACATCCTGGCCGTCGTCACGGGGCACGACGCGGACCCATCGTTGCTCTGCTTCGAGGTCGCCGACACGCCACAACTGCACGATGGCACGGCGATCGCGAACCTGAACCGGCTTCACGAGCTCGGTTTCCGGGTGGGCATCGACGGGTTCGCGGCCGGTGGTTGCGGACTCGACGCGGTGAAGGTGATCCCGGCGGACTACGTGAAGATCGACCGCAGTCTCATCAGCGACCTCGCGACCAGTCGCGAGGATCCTGTGATCGTGCAGGCCATCGTCACCGTGGCGCATGACCTGGGCAGACGCGCAATCGCCACCGGCGTCGAGACGCAGGAACAGGTGCGCATCCTCACCCGGTTGGGCTGCGACGAAGTACAGGGATTCGTCAACAGCGCACCGACGCCGCCCGAGGCGGTTGCCCAGCTGCTGGAATCGTCGTCCCGGCGCTGAAGCACCGCCGTCGCGGGTCCGCTACTGGCTGAGCCGGCGGGTGTGGCCGGCACGAGGTTGGAGGAACCACGCGTGCGTGCTCCAACCTCGTGGATGTTCTCCAACCCCGCCGTGACTCAAGCCGTCCCGCCTGAGTCAAACCGGCTACGGCAGGCTGGCGACACCCGCGGGCAGGAACCTGTGCCCGTTGACCTCGTCGCTGACACCGACCCGGTCGAGGTACGGCGTCACGCCACCGAGGTGGAACGGCCACCCGGCGCCGAGGATCATGCACAGGTCGATGTCCTGGGCTTCGGCCACGACCCCCTCGTCCAGCATGAGCTGGATCTCCTGGGCCAACGCCGTCAGCGCCCGGTCCCGGACCTGCTCCTCGGACAGTGGCGCGTCACCCTGCACGAAGAGCGCAGCTACCTCGGGATCAACCTCTGGAGTCCCGGAGTCGTATGTCCAAATCGCGGTCTTGCCGGCTTCGACGACCTTCTTGAGGTTGTCTGAGACGTAGAAGCGGTCCGG
>JALOLM010000187.1 GCA_025455985.1 Candidatus Nanopelagicales bacterium
GGACGAGTGTGAGGCTCATTTGACCGGGTCCTCACGCTTGAACATCTGGAGCATTCGGGCGGTCACGGTGAAGCCACCGAACACGTTGATGCTGGCCACAAGGATCGCGATGAACGCGAGCACCGTCACCCAGACGTCACCGTGGCCCACTTGTAATAAGGCCCCGACCAGGATGATGCCGCTGATGGCGTTCGTCACCGACATCAAGGGTGTGTGCAACGCATGGTGGACGTTGCCGATCACGTAGAACCCGATCACGACCGCGAGGGCGAAGACCATGAAGTGGCCGAGGAAGGGTTCGGGCGAGACCGAGGAGAGCAGCAGGAAGACCGCAGCCACGGCGCCGATGATCCCCAGGCGGGTGCCGTCGCTCATCTTCTTCTTGGGTTCCGGAGCGGGGGCTGGGGCGGCAGCTGCGACCGGCGCCGCCGACACCTGCACCGGCGGCGGCGGCCATTTCATCTCGCCGTTCTCGGTGACTGTCATTCCTCGCTGCACCACGTCCTCGAGATCGAGGACGAACTGCCCGTCCTTGTCCGGCGTGGTCAGTTTCATCAGGTTGACCAGGTTGGTGCCGAACAGTTGCGAGGCCTGCGTAGGCAGGCGACCCGGCAGGTCGGTGTAGCCGAGGATAGTGACGCCGTTGTCGGTCACCACGCGCTCGTCGGCCCGCGAGCCGGCGACGTTGCCCCCATTGGCAGCGGCCATGTCGACCACGACGCTGCCCGGCTTCATCGACGCCACCATCTCTTCGGTGAACAGTCGCGGCGCGGGCTTGCCGGGGATCAAGGCGGTGGTGATGACGATGTCCACGTCCTTGGCTTGCTCGGCGTAGAGCTCGGCGGCCTTGCGGTTGAAGTCCTCGCCCATCTCCTTGGCGTACCCGGTTGCGCTCGGACCGGTGTCCTCGACGTCGATGCGCAGGAACTCCGCGCCCATCGACTCGACCTGCTCAGCCACCTCGGAACGCGCATCGAAGGACCGCACGATGGCGCCGAGACTGTTGGCTGTGCCAATTGCGGCGAGGCCGGCGACCCCGGCCCCGACCACGAGCACCTTGGCCGGCGGGACCTTGCCGGCGGCCGTGACCTGACCGGTGAAGAAGGAGCCGAACTCGTTGGCCGCCTCGATGACCGCGCGGTAGCCACCGATATTGGCCATCGATGAAAGCACATCCAGGGACTGGGCGCGTGAGATGCGAGGCACGGCGTCCATCGCAAGAGCGGTGACACCTCGGGCAGACAGGGCTTGCACGAGATCCGGATCGAGTGCAGGCGCCAGCAGGCTGATCAGGATCTGACCCGGTTGCAGGCGGGCGACTTCGTCGGCATCGGGCGGATTGATCTTGAAGAGGATGTCCGCACCCCATGGGTCGGCGATCTCGGCGCCGGCTGCCTCAAACGCCGAATCCTCGAAAGAGGCGCCGCTGCCCGCGCCCGACTCCACCGTGACTGTGTACCCGAGTTTGAGGAGTTGCTCGACGGTCTTGGGTGTTGCGGCCACCCTCCGCTCGCCTGGCTTAGACTCCCTGGGGACTCCGATTCGCACGACTCACCCTCCTGACGCCGCCGATCATTTCTGACGGTATCGGGTGGGTTCTGCCCGCGGGATTGCGGGTGGGTTCAGGCCCCGGGTAGGGGCAACACGGCCCTGACGCAGACTAAGACCGTGCGCAGGATTGCGGCGGCTCTGCTGGGAGCCGTTCTCGTAGCGAGTTTGACGGCCGCTGCCCCGCAACTGAGCTCGGTGACCCCGCAGTGCACCCCCGGTCTGCACAGCGGGTATTCGCAAGGCCGCCACTATTTGGTCTACGTTCCCAAGACGGCTGCCTCGCCTGCGCCCACCATCGTCTCGTTCCACGGCCGACGGCAGTCGGCTATCAGCCAGCTGGACGGTACGGGCTTGCGCGCATTGTCCGATCGCGAAGGGTTCATCGTCGTGGCCCCGCAGGCCAAGGCCGGTATCTGGAACTTCGCCGGTTCCGACACCCGGTTCACCAGCCGCATCCTCGACGACCTCACCTGCGAGGACCCGACCCGCACCTATGCCTCCGGCATGTCGATGGGCTCAGCCATGACCTTCTTACAGGCGTGCGCCCAACCCCGTCGGTTCGCAGCCTTCGGTGGGGTGGGTTTCGAGATCTACATGCCCAATTGCGCCGCACCGGATCCGGCGCCAATCATCGCGTTCCACGGGACGGCGGACCCGATCGTGCCGTACGCCGGGGGACTGACCGCCTCGACGGCGACCGCCCCGCCCGCCGAACAGACCATGGCGAAGTGGGCCAGACGCGACGGGTGCGAGCAGTACGTCCGGCGGGTCTTCAAGCCCGGGGTCACGATCCATGAGTGGCAGGCGTGCCGCGGTGACGTGCAGGTTAACCTCTACCGGATCCGCAACGGCCGTCACGCGTGGCCGAAGGGCGCGGTCCCGGCCTCCGAACTCATGTGGCGGTTCTTCGAGCAGTACCGCCTGGATCCGATCAGCGGTGCGGTTGCGGCAATGTCCGGTCGGTGACACCTCGGGTTGTGCCACGATGCCGCTATGCACACCATCGTCGCCGAGCACCCGCTGATCGCCCAGAAGATCACGATGCTGCGGGATGCCTCGACCGACAGCCCCACGTTCCGCCGCCTGGCCGACGAGTTGGTGACCTTGCTGGCGTACGAGGCGACGCGCACCATTCGGGTTGTACCCATCGATGTGCAGACGCCTTTGGGTCCGGCCTCCGGAGTTGCGATGGCCAGCCCCCCGCCCATTCTGATCCCGATCCTGCGCGCCGGGCTGGGGATGCTCGAGGGGATGGTTCGGCTGCTGCCCAGCGCCGAGGTCGGCTTCCTGGGAATGATCCGTGACGAGCAGACACTGCAGCCGACCATCTACGCCGATCGCATGCCCGGGGACATGACCGGCCGCCAGGTTTATGTCGTGGACCCGATGCTTGCCACCGGCGGCAGTCTGGCGGACGCGCTCGAGGTGCTGTGGGCGCGTGGCGCGCAGGACATCACGATCGTCACACTGCTGGCAAGCCCTGAGGGGATCGAGCGGTTGGAGAAGGAGACCGAGGGTCAAAACGTCACCCTGGTCACCGCAGCCGTCGACAAGGGCCTCAATGAACACGGCTTCATCGTCCCCGGGCTCGGGGACGCCGGCGACCGACTGTTCGGCATCGTCAGCCCGTGACCCCGGAGGCGGCACTCGCCCTCGCCCTGGACCGCGCGAAGCAGCCGGACCTGGAGATGCCGATCGCGGCGGTGGTCGTGACGGCAGACGGGTCAATCGTCGGCACCGGGGTCAACCGTCGTGAGGCGCAGCACGACCCCACCGCTCACGCCGAGATCCTGGCCCTTCGGCAAGCCGGAGCAACGCTGGGGGACTGGCGTCTGTCGGGTTGCACGTTGGCGGTCACCCTTGAGCCATGCACCATGTGCGCCGGGGCGTTGGTGCTCGCGCGGATCGAACGGCTGGTTTTCGGCGCGTTCGATGACAAAGCGGGCGCAGTGGGAGGACTGTGGGATGTCGTGCGGGACCCGAGGCTGAACCACGAGGTCGAAGTTGTCGGCGGCGTGCTTGAGGAACAGTGCTCCACCCTGCTGTCCGACTTCTTCCGGAGGCGTCGATGAACATCAACAGGGTCGCCGTGAGCACGGCCTTCTTCTGCCAGGGGTTCGCCTTCGCGGCACTCATCACTCGGATTCCCGCCATTCAGGACAGGTTCGAATTCTCCGAAGGCGGCTTGGCGATGCTGCTGGCCGCAGTGCCGATCCTGGCGGGCGTGGGCAGCATCGTGGCCGGACTTCTGGCCGTGCGGTTCCACAGCGCCGTAGTTCTTCGGGTGTGTGCGCTGATCGTGGGCGGCGGCCTGGTGGCCGTGGGTGCGGCGACCACGGCAGGATCCTTCCCCGGTCTGCTAGCCGCCCTCGGACTGATGGGCTTCGGGCTCGGGTCGGTGGACGCGACCATGAACATGCAGGGCATCGGCGTGCAGGCGATCGTCGGCCGCAGCGTGATGAATTCGTTCTACGCGTGGTGGAGCCTTGCCACGATCCTCGGCGCGTTGGCCGCATCGGCTGCCGCTGCCACGACACTGTCGTTACTGTCCTTCTTCGCGGTTGTTGCGGCGGTGTTGGTTCCAGTTGGCCTGGTCGCTTCAGTGCGTTTCGTACACAACCGGGCTGCGGACGAAGCGTCGCCAGACCCGCTGGCGGCATCGGCAGCCGTCCCCTGGCGACCACTGCTGGTCTTCGGTTTCGCGGTCGTCTGTGCGTTCATCATCGACTCCTCGGTCTCCAACTGGTCGGCGCTCGACCTCACAGACGTGTTGGGGGCCACCGAGTCGGTGGCGGCGCTTGCCTATGCCGCCTACGCGCTGTTCATGCTCGTCGGGCGGGTGTTCGCTGATCGCCTCGTGGGGCACCGCGGCGCGCAGTCTGTGATCACGCTCGGCGGGATCATCGCCGCCGCCGGTCTGCTGATCGTCGCCTTCGCGCCCACCTCAGCGATTGCGATCGCGGGTTTCGCGGTGATCGGCTTGGGCATCAGTCCGGTGCTGCCGATGGCTTTCGTCGCGGCATCCCATCACGACCCTGGGCACACAGGCATCGCGGTGGCGCGGGTGAATGTGGCCAACTACATCGGGTTCGTGATCGGCGCTCCGTTGGTGGGGTTGATCGGGGAGTTCTCCTCGCTGCGGGTCGGCTTCGCGGTACTCGTGGCGGCCGCGCTCGGAATCGCGGTCACGGCTCGTCATTTCGACTGACCGGTATGGGCCGAACGGTTCCTGCGCTTGCGGGTCGGGGGTTGCTGACGCAGGGTTTTGGTGTCGTTGGTCGTGCGTTGGACTAGGAGATGGCTGTGGCGCTCTTCATGATCTTCCTGGCCGTGTACGCCGCAGTCTGTATCGGCTTCTTCGTGGGCTTGGTGCGCTGGACCGTCTCTTCAACGCGCGGCTGTGCCTGTGGCGGATCGTTGCGCGGCGGCGTGGTCGCGGTCATCCACTCGCCGAAGTCCTGCTACCCGGCGGCCGAATCGCTGCACGCGACCTGAGCTGGGAGGGGCGCGTCCGGAGCGGTTGTTTGCGGGCTTTCCGTGAGAGTTTG
>JALOLM010000474.1 GCA_025455985.1 Candidatus Nanopelagicales bacterium
GACGAGCTCAGCTTCACCTGGTCGGCGAGCCGCGGCAGTGCCCACGTCAAGACCCAGCTCCAGGGCTTCGTCGGCACCCTGCTGACCGACGGCTATGCCGCCTACGATGCCTTTGCCAAGCACACGCCCGACGTCACCCAGGCCCAGTGCTGGGCGCACACGCGCCGCCACTTCGAGCGGGCGCTCGACGATGACCCGGCGGCCCACCAGGCGCTGGAGCTGATCGGCGCCCTGTACCGGGTGGAACAACAGATCCGTGACCGTAAGCTCGAGGGCGCGGCCAAGCTCGAGCACCGCAGCCGCCATGCCCTGCCGGTGGTCGACGCCTTCTTCGGCTGGTGCTACGCGCAACGCCAGCGGCTCGATCTGGTCACCCGTGCACCGTTCGCCAAGGCGCTCGTTTATGCCGATAGCCGCCAGGCCGAGCTGCGGGTCTACCTCGGTGACCCGGCCGTCCCGATCGACACCAACCATCTGGAGCGTGCCCTGCGGGTGATCCCGATGGGGCGCAAGAACTGGCTGTTCTGCTGGACCGAGGTCGGCGCCCGCCACGTCGGACCTGTTCGCTGCCCAGCCACTTCGATCCGATCTGCACGGGTTGGGGCAATAGCGGCGCGGACTGACCGGTTTCGTCATGCCGGCCATCTTGCAGGTCGCGGAGTAGCGATAGGTCGTGCCGCTTTGCTCGAGCGGCGTGAATTGGCAGCCGGCCTTGGCGAGCATTGCCCGTTGCACCTTCTCGTCGGCGGTCGGGTCGGTGCACGCGGTGCGTGACACCTTTTCGGGCGTGGAACCCGACGCCGTCATGGTGCGGTCGAACGTCCAGTTGCCCGGCTTGAAGGTGGGCCAGTCGGCAGCAAGTGCGATCGAGGTCGAGAGTGTCAGCAATGCGGTGAGCGAGAGCCGGCGGATCGCTAGGCGGGTCGGTGTCGCGGTCATGCGGGTGGCCTCCGGTACAGGTTATTGCTGGCGGCGCTGCGGCGGTGCGTACGCAACCTCCAGCGGTCTGCGGAGGCTCGCCGCAGCTGAATACGCCTCGGAGAGATATAGGAAGGATAAACCACCCTTTCGTCCCGGCGGCAGCGCCTCCTCGACGCCTCCTCGTGTCCGTCGGCGCCGGCGGTCGGCCATTGCTCTGTTTCCTGAATTGCCACTGAGTGGCGTCCCGGCGCCCGAATCCACCCCGACCACGGGTCCATCAGTGCACTTTGCGCCGTGGCACCTGCCCTCGGGCCAGCCACCACCGTGGCCGCACCATTGGCATCGCAGCACCGGGGGAATCATCGTTCGGAAACTGGCTCAGTCGAACAGCCAGCGCTGGGGTGGCGGCCGGCAAGGCGGTAACCGACCCAGGCTGTTTGAAAACTCCGCATCAAACAAATTGGTGGGCGGGGCCTGCGAATAGCTGCACCGGAATGCGGCCCATGTGGCGGGAGGCTCCGAAAATTTCCTGCCCTCCGAAGCTTGGTGGGGAAGTTGACTGCTCAACAGTAGCGAGTTCACCGTTTTCACACGGCCTGGACCCGACCCGGACCTAGCCTCAATCTGGCCAATGTCGGCTGGGCACGGGTAGCGGACTCTAGGGGTGAATCGGGCGCTCGCGTCCGGGATGGCAGCGGCGGATCACCGCAGGCGTGGTGCGAGAGTGCGCGGTCCCGGGCCCGGCAGCCTGCGCGGCACAGGGCCGTCGGGGTCCCATAGCTGGTTCCTTTGTCTTGGAGCAACTTCGCGGCGTATGAGGATATGACAAGTCGTGTTACCTTTTCCGCGCCTAATTTACTTGCGTAGCATCCATGACGACCTTCACAACACGCTTCCTGCTCGGTTTTGGTCTCGCCGGAGCGGTCGGTGCCGCGGCCGCGCACGACCTTTGGCTGGAGCCTGCTCCCGGCGGCTTCACGGTCCAATACGGTCACCATCCGCAACTCGTTTCGCACGGCGGGGATGGGGGACGGGAGCGTCGCGACCTCTCGGCACTCCGTTGGAGATCGTCCCGGCAGAAAACCCGCTGGCGCTGCACGACGGCGACAAGCTGACAGTGCGCGTGCTCGCGAACGGCCAGCCCGTGGCCGACGCCGTGGTGACCTACGACGGCAAGGCGCGCGGCCAGACCGGCGCCGACGGCACCGTGAACATTCGCGACAAGCTCGGCGGCCAGCAGTGGATTCAGGCCTCGACGCGGACCCCGCACGCCGGCCCCGAGGCCGACGAGGTGGTTCACACCACGGCGCTGACCTTCGTCCTCGGCGCCAGCTAATGAGGGCCCTCCTCGCCCTGCCGGCGGTGCTGCTCGCCGGCACCCTGCACGCGCACGCGCTGAGCCACACCGCCCAGTCCGGGAGTGCCGTGATCGTCGAGCTTCGGTACGGCGACGGCAGCCCTTTCAGCTACGAGTCCGCTGAGGTCTATCGGCCGGGGGAGGCGGTGCCCTTCCTCGCCGGCCGCACCGATGCGAACGGCCGCTTGGCCTTCGTGCCGGACCGGGCCGGCGACTGGCGCGTCCGCGCCTTCTCCGAGGACGGCCACGGTGGCGACTTCACGGTCCCGGCTGCAGGCGATCCCGGCACAGCTGCGCCGGCGGCCGGGCTGGGAACGGTCGGCGGCCTGGCGGTCGGCCTCTCGATCCTCTTCGGCCTGTTTGGGCTCTGGTCTTTGTTCCTCAGGAAGAAGTCATGAAACACGACATCACAAGAATTCATCTCGTCGCCGGCAGCATCGCGCTCGCGGCTGCGGCGCTGCCAGCGTCCGCTCACCACGGCGTCGCCGGCCTCGGCGCCGCCGAGCTCGACGGCCCCGGCGCGCCCATCGAGCAGTCCTCCTCGGCAACTTTGCCGCAGGGCAAGGTGTTCACCTACTTCAAGGTCGACTACGCGGACTGGGAGACCTACACGTCCGCGACCGACGACGAGGCCGACTACAGCACCTTCTGGATGGCAGGGCTCGGCTACGGCGTCACGCCGTGGCTGTCGCTCTATGCCTTC
>JALOLM010000188.1 GCA_025455985.1 Candidatus Nanopelagicales bacterium
GGCGTGTTCAGTGGCGGTCATCATCGGCACGAACTGCCCCATGTCGTTGCTCTGCCCCACCGAACAGGCCACGATGATCTGATCGCCGGTCACGGCCAGTTGCACGTTGTAGCCCTGCACCCAGCCCCGCCGGGTCGTCATGATCCGTGAACTCGGGTCGGTGGTGTTCACCTGGAAACGCCGCGCAGGCCGGCCCGGCTTGGACGACCCCGACTGCTGGGCGGCGGCCTCGGCCGTGGCCAACAGCCGGTCGAAGTTGGTTTTCAACCGGCCGACCCCGACATGCCGGTCCGCGGGCACCGGCGCCGGCCCCCGCACGGCGACGCCGGCGGCCTTGGCTCGGGCATACGCCTGCACTTTGCCCTGCTGGGCGTTGAACGCGCTCTGCCATGCGATCCGGGCCTGCTCTACCCGCTGGTCAACGGTGCCGGCGTATCGGCCCCTGCCCGGATTACCCGCAGCGGCTTCCCGCTTACGCCGCTCCACCTGCTCATCGCGGGCAGGCCCCGAGCGTTTCCGGTCCCGCTTGACCCGTTCCAACTCCTCCAGCCACTCCTGCACCGCCTGCTTACGCGACGCCGGGTCGGCCATCTCGGGGTCCGGCTCATCCCCCCGAGCATCCCCGAACAACTCATCCTCAGCCTCATCGGTCGCACGTGCTTCATCCACGATCTTGCGGGCCTGCTCACGCACCCACTGCTCATCGCGGTTAGCGTCCAACGACGCATTCGCCGCGATCTTCGTGCCATCGACGGCCACCGTGTCCAAACGCACCAGCCCACGCACTGCGGCCATCACCAACACCTCGGCGAACAACTCCTCGAACCCCTGCCCATGGGCCTGCCGGAACCTGGCCAACACCGTGTGATCCGGCACCTGATTCGCGCACGCCACCCGGAACCCCACATCCTGGGCGCACAACCGCTCCAACTGCCGCGACGAACGCTGCCCGGTGCAATACCCCAGAATCAGCACCGCCAACAGCATGTCCGGATCGAACCCCGCCCGCCCGGCCCCACCCCGACGCGACAACCGGTGAAACCCCGACGTATCCACCTGCTCAACCACCTCAAGCACCGTCCACACCAGATGAGAAGACGGCACCCAATCCCGCACATCCGGCGGCATCAAAAACTGCTGATCACGATCCCCGGACCGATACCCACGAGCCATACCCGATCCTCGCGGACCCCCCAGCCCTCATCAGCCAGACACGCCGAATTAAGCAACAGCCTCGTCACGTTGCACATCTTCACCAAAAGCCGCGCGGCAGACCGACGACACCGCTGAGAATACTCAGGCCGCCGTCGGCCCGGCGACGTCGTACTCGATCGACCGCACAGTGAACTCGCCGTAGGTGAACAGCCCGTCGGGCATCTCGTACGCCGCGTTGCCGCGATGGATCAGGTGCATTCCGGCGGTATCGCGGTACTCGGTCACCGGCGTCGACCAGCGCCTCGGCACGTACTGGCCGCTGCTGCTGTCTGGCCGGTCGTCGGACCAGAAGTCGATCAACTCGTCGTCGGCGTTGAACACCAGCGTTGCCGCCACCTGATGGGGGCCGTTGGTGAACACGACGTGTGCGGTGCGGTCGTCGACCTGCGTCCAGTTCAGTCGCTGGTCGAGCAGGGAGCCAGGGGCCATGAGACACATGTCATTGAGGACCGTCACTGTCTCCGCGGCGCTGATCTGGTCACCCTGCAGATCGACCATGTTCACCGTGGATGCCACCCGGACGGTGAAGGTGGCGGCCTGCTGCCGGTAGACGTGCAACGCCTTCACCGGCACGCCGAACATCCGAGCGCGCATCAAGAACAACCGCGTCGGGTCGCCGAAGAAGCTGTACTGCACCGACTGGGCCCGCATCGGCGCCTGGCCGGGCTTTCGGTACATGTTCGCGTCCAACACCACCCGCATGTTCTGTGGGCGGGGCCGCCCGATCGCCCCGGACCGCTGGATGTAGCGGCCGACCGGGGCGGGCAGGTCGGCAAGATCCTCGGCCTGCAGTGCCGGCCCTGCGGCTTGCAGCGGCTGGTGGTCGAACTCCTCAGCGACGACCAACTCGTGGCGTGTGGCCAATGAACGAGACATCATGCGTAGCCGATCACGTCGGACAGCGGGCGGCGTGGGCTGCGCCGGGCAGTCACTGTGGGGACACCGATGCGGAAGGCGAACAGCGTGGTCTGGCCCGCCGGCGTCAAAGCGCGCAGGGGCGCTGCGAACGGCGAGGTCCGTCCCAGGCTGAGGTCGCGCGCGATCCGTTCGGTGACCTGGTTCAGCGGTTGCATGCCGAGGCCGATGGTGGTGGCCCACAGGTGCAGGCGCTGATAGGCACGGCCCACCTGGAGGCGGGCTTGCATGGACTGCGGATCCTCGACGCTGAGCAGGCCGTAGGCGGCCGCGGTCTTGACGTGAACATTTTCGGTGTTGCGCAGCCAGGCGGCATCGTTCTGCTGCTGTGAAGTCGGCGGCAGCAGCTTGGCCAAGAACGTGGTCACCGGTGGCAGGCCTTGCGCGTCCAGCGTCATGCCGTCGCGGTGGGCCATGATCTGCGCCCGGGTGGCGCGCCACCACTGGTTGATCTCCGCCGACTGCTCCCGGTCGGCCACCACTGCTTCGGTGGCGCTGACCACCAGATCGCCGAACGTGTCGCGCTGGAGTCCCTCCAGCCACGTGAGGTTCACGAGCGGCAATGAGCCCAGTCGCGCCGCGCCGGTCGCCAGTGTCCCGTCGGGCAGGCTGCGATCGGTTTCGTACGGGCCACGGTTCGTGTGCCGCTCGGTGAGGGCACCGAAGAGGTCGGCGCCTTCCGCGGTGTCGCCGGTCTGCAGCACAACACGCGCGGACCCCTGCCGGGTTTCGACCGCCACCGACTTACCGGCCGCTGCGGCAGCAACCGCCAGGTTCTCGACAGCGCAGCCGAGTCCCGTGATGAGTTCAGCATCGGTCGGGTCGGTCGCCGGCAATGCGCGGGTCCGGTCCGGGCTCACCACGACGGTGTCCCCGTCGACGGTGAAGCGCCACGGCTGGGTGTTGTGCGGGTTGGCTGCCAGGATCGCGGCGGCGACCAGTGACTGCGGACTACCGTCGCGTGGCAGTTCGGTCCATGCGTCGTAGGGCGAATCGTCGTCAGCGCTGAGGACACCTGTGGCATTCGCCCGGGCACCCAGGCCCAGACTCATCGCCGCCCCGACGCCCAGAGCGGTGGTGCCGCTCACCTTCAGCATTTCCCGTCGGGTCATCATGTTCTGCTTCATCATCGACTCCTCAACCCATCGCGATCAGAAGGGCGCTCGTGCCCAAGACAAGGCCTCCGGCCATCAGCCCCGCACCCAGCCCTCCGGCGAGCATCGCGAGGGCGCTTCGGCGCAGAGCCGGAGCAACGCCCACGCTCAGCGTCAGGCCGGCGACGACCGCGACGGCGGCTGCCACGGCCACGCTCGACGCGTACGTGCCCAACAGGACTGTGAACAAGGTGCCGACGGCCAGGCCCAGACCCACTGCGACCGCGACGGCATAGAGCAGCCAGCCGCCTGCACCCACGCTCGCGCGGGCGGTTGGGCCGGTTGACGCTCGTGGACCGGCGGTCACCGGGGACGGTGTGGTGGCGAAAGTGAGCACGGCCGCCGCGATGATCACCGGCCCGGGGAGGTACCACAACCTGCCCACCGTGGTGAAGCACACGCCAGCGCAAGCGATCACGAGCAGTAACGCACCGATCCTCTGCCAGCGCACCGGATTGTGCCTTAGGTGCCAGAGTCCGGCAGCGGCCACGAGGCTCAGGATCACGGTGGTCAAGCCGAGGGCTGCGTTGTCGGTCTTGTTGCCGCTCCACTCGGGGATGGTCGATCCGGCTACGAGTTGGACAAGCCCGGCGGCAACGCCAAGGCCGACGCCGATGAGCCCCAGAGTGCGTGCCACGTGTGGAGATGCCACTGGATTGGGGGATGGCACAACGGTCATCGTCGGCTCCTTCGATCAGGCGGGTTTGGTGGTCGTCATCCCGGTGCTGAGCAGCGCCATGAGGGTTGAGATGCGCACCGAGACATCTGCGCCCTGGCTCATGAGTTCGGACTGTTCCTCGACTCCGCTGAAGGCGGCGAACACGGTCTCTGCGATCTCGCGGGACCCGAGATCCGAGCGAATAGACCCCTCCTGCTGACCGCGATCGACAACTGACTCGATCAGGTCGATCCACAGGAACAACGAAGCCTGCAGCTGGGGCGCGAGGTCGGGCCGGGCGGCAGCGAGATCGGGTACGAGCCGTCCGATTGCCCGCAGGCTGCGGTTGCGACTGTAGGCGTCCACCACCTGTGCGGCCAGGTTCTGGGCTTGCACGGGGGCTGGTGTCCGCGGGTCCACGGCCGTGGAAACCGCCGCGGTCCACTGCTCACGCAGATCGTCCACCACGGCGACCGCCAGCGCCTCCTTCGATGGGAAGTGGAAGTAGAACGCGCCCTTAGTCAGGCCGGAACCGGCGATCACGTCGTTGAGTGAGGTCCCGGCGAAGCCGTCCTGCGCGAACGCTTCGGCGGCGCGGTCGAGAATCGTGCGCCGCGTCTGGGAGCTGCGCTGGGCCTGCGTCCGGGGACTCGGAGTGGCTTCGCTCGTCATACCCTCAAGTTACATACCGTCTGGTTGGTTTGTCAATACCGACCGGACGGTATGTAACCAAGATCAGCCGATATCCCGCCGGAACGTTGTGAGCCGTCCGATCACGGTGAAGACGACCGCGTAGCCCAGCAGCACCAGCGCTCCCTGCCACGGCAAGAGCAACTCGGCCAGTCCCGAACTGACGTAGAGGCTGGATCCCGCGATGGCCTCCCCGGCGGCCCCGGGCAGGAACTTGGACACCATCTCGGTGGCCTCGAACTGGGCCAGCAGCAGTCGCAACAGCGGCTCCACGAACTGGGTGAAGACCAGCAGGACCACGATGACTGCCACCTGGTTGGTCAGCACGGAACCGAAGCCGACCCCCACAAGTGCCCAGATGACCAGCGCGACCACCGACAACGCGATCGTCTTCTGCATCTGCGAGTCGGCCA
>JALOLM010000189.1 GCA_025455985.1 Candidatus Nanopelagicales bacterium
GGGACCTTGGCAGCATTGCTGGTGGGTGGCGTGGCCAATGGAACGTCGGCCGAACCGGCATGGCCCGCCGGTCAGCCGTTGACGGTCGCTGTGGATTTGCCGGACGAGCCGGCTCCCGTGATCGGCGATGGGATCACCGCGGCCGAGATGCGGGATCTCCAGACGATCGCAGAGCAAACGGGCGAGTCTCTTGAGAAGACGGTCGCTCGCGTTGGCTGGCAGCAGGACTTCGCGATGCTCGTCACGGCGCTGCGCGAGCAATACCCTTCCGAGATCGCAGGTGCGCGCATCGACCCCGACGGGCGTCCGTGGATCGCGTTCCGCGGCAGCGTCCCGGCCAGCGCCGTCGACCAGGTTGCTCGCTATGAGCACAAGGTCTTCGGCGGAGGTGAAGGCGGCGCCGCTTTCGCGGTCGAGCTGCGCGGGGACGCAGGCTTCGCCGAGGTGGACCTGGAGGAGGATGTCGTTCAGGCGCACTACGCTGCTCTGAAGCACGAAGGGGTTGCCAACGCATCCTCTGGCTATGACGTGGCTACCGGCACGATTCTCGTACAGGTAGAGCCTTCATCGGCTGAAGCAGACGGCCTCGCTGACTCGGTGCGCTCGCAGATCACCAAGGCGGGTGCTGACGGAAGCCGGATATCGGTGGAGGTCATCAAGGACGTCGAGCAAACGGAGGATGCCATCTGGGGCGGCGCGAACATGACTACCTGCACCTCCGGCTTCTCGGTT
The DNA here is from genome assembly GCA_025455985.1 of Candidatus Nanopelagicales bacterium. Classification (GTDB taxonomy): domain Bacteria; phylum Actinomycetota; class Actinomycetes; order S36-B12; family UBA10799; genus JADKAV01. Next base: position 733 of record JALOLM010000189.1, read on the forward strand.
ACCAAGAACGGCACCACCGACGGCATCAGCACTGCCGGTCACTGTTCGAACAGTCAATCGCTTCAGGGCTCCACGCTGACCTTCCAAGCGGCTCATGAGGGAAACTGGGGGGACGTCCAGTGGCATACATCCACCACCACTGAAGCTGATGACTTCTACGGGGGATCGACCAGCACGAACCTCACCGACGTGAGAGACGTCGCCGCGCGAGGCAATGCAGTCGAGGGGCAGTCGGTCTGCCGCAACGGCAAGACGACCTTCAAGAAGTGCGACACGGTCTACCAACTGAACCACTGCTCCGGCGACATCTGTCACCTCACGGCTACGCAGACCGACACTGGTGAGGGCGGAGACAGCGGTGGCCCGATCTACTTCGGCAATACTGCGTACGGGATCCACAGGGGATCGAAGTACTGGTTTGGTTCGCGTGACACGTTCATGCCTCAGCAGTATTTCGACAACGCCATCGCGGGGCTCGTCGTCGCCACAAGCTGAGCGGAGGGCGATGCAACGTGCTGCGTGGTCTTGTCACTTTTGCGCTTGCAGCTGCTCTCACGGGCTGTTCTTGGCAGAGTTCAGCGCAGAACATCGGCGAGGTGTACGCCTCTGATGATGGAACGAAACTCCAGGTAGTCGTCAACGCCTGCTCCGAGAAGACCGCTGTCGAGGTTTCCGAGTCCACCGATCAGGTCGGACTGACCGCAACAGCACCACGCACGGACACGGATTGCCAGACGGCAGTCGTGGTCACCCTGAAGGCACCTCTGGGACAACGCCCAGTTGTGGATCTCCACACGGGGAAGGTCCTCGACGTGATCGTGGAACAACCCGGCGCGGACTTGACCCTGGACTAGGCACCGAGTCCGCCCTGCCCGTTGGGGGTGACCACGGATTGAGACCGCACCACCAAGACCCCGAGGACTGCCCGATCGCGAGGACGCAGGCCGTCCCTGTCTGTGACGGCAAGCGGGCCGAGCACACGAATCCGCATGGCCGAATGATCGCGCAGGTGTCCCTGTTGTGTTCCGAGCCCTCGAGGCCCTCCCCGGTGAGGCTCGCACCGACCCACGTCCTTCCGCCGCAAGCCGGGCGCCTCCAGGAGGAGGAGGGCATCACCGCGCCCCAGAAGGTCGCACTTCTTCAACGGCTCCAGCCTCCGGGCAACCGCCCGGGGCGATCTGATCAGTCAGCCGAGCGGATGGTGACCGTGGCTTCCGCGGTCAACCCATCCCCCAACGCCCGCACCTTGCCACTCCCAGCGACGTCTCGCGGCAAGGTATAGGAGGCCGTGAACTGTCCGAGAGTCTCCGGGATGCTACTCGCAGACGCGACGCCCAGGAGGGTGGCGCCGCTCTGAGTCATGAGCTCGATCCTGATCGTCTCGACGGGCACCTCCCGCTCGGACACTGAGTTGTCGTCACAGCCAGTGATCCAGTCGGTCCCCGTCACCTCGAGGGCGGCCCCCGACAGCGCCGGATCTGGGGAGACGGCAATGGTGGGCTGTGGGCAGGCCGACGATGTACCAGTGCCACCCGAACATGCCGACAGGCTGAGCATCAATACGAGACCTACGAACACTCTCGCGGCACTCATCGGAGACTCCCTAGCGTGAGAAGAGCTATCGGCGACCAGCCGTGTCTACACTACGGGGAAAATCGTGGGACGCGGGGGAGGGACCATGCGGCAGGTCAGGCTCACCGGACTCATCATGGCTGGCACAATTGCGTTGGTTGCTAGTTCAATGCACCTAGTCATCCCGCAGGCTACCCCAGCAATCGCCGAGGTCATCCCGTGCAATCAGGAAGTCGCACGTTCTACGGCAAACGGATCCAAGACCGAACTGCGTGCAGATTGCCACCCTGCGGGGTCTCGGATCAATGTCAAGGGAGTGGCGCTGACTGTTCCCGATGTGGGGACCGGCATCGGCCTCGCGGACGTAATGCCCGCCGGAGCTGGTGCTGGCACCGCCCTCACCGTCTTCAACGACGGCCAGACAATCATTATTGCGGACCAGAACGCCACTGCGACGGAAGGGCCCGCGCCCTACGCATCGCTGCCGAAGTGCTCGGACAACTCATGGATTTGGACGGGCTATAAGAATCCCAGTTTCAACTACTACATATCTACCGCCGGCCGCCCGGGCAGCGTCTCAGCGGCGGACTTCAGCGCAGAAGTGAGTTTCGCTCACAACGTCATTGACCAAGACATCAACGCCTGCGGCCTGACCACGGGCACGTCTTCGGTGTCCATAACCAACAAGGGGACGACGACGCGACGATCGATGACCACGGACGGGTCCTGCGGAGGGGCGCAGAAGGATGGCTACGACAACATCGATTTTGGACCTCTCTCGGGATCTGCCATCGGCCGGACCTGCTGGTACTACTCGACTAGCATCACCGAAGCTGACGTTCGATTGAATAGCGCCACTGGGTGGTTCAGAACACTCCCCAACCCTTGCTCGAGCAAGTACGAGATGGCCTCTGTCCTGCTCCACGAGTTCGGCCATGTCTTCGGACTCGCTCATGTGGATGAAGCGACGCACCCCAATCTGGTAATGAGTACGAACTCAACTGCCTGCTCATATCAGGACCATCACTGGGGGTGGGGCGACTACAACAACATGACTGCCCACTACTGAGCATCAGTGGCTCCGGCAAGGCGCACGAGGTCGTATCTCACGAGTGGAGAAGATGGCGCCAGTTCCACCTGTTGGGGCGTAGTGCACTTCGGCGGCAGCACGGCCGATGTCGCCCCCTACCGCCGCCTATCGCGCGCGTTGGGGCGCCGCGCTTGCGGCGATTAACGCCGAGGCTGAGGGCTTGGACGAGGAACATTCGTACCCGGCGGAGTTCCGCTGAGATGGCTAGCGCACTTCTGCGTCGGCCGTGCTCTCAACCGCACCGACTGGTGGGCCAATCGTGAAGGTCCCGAGGACGGTCGTTCCGTCGCTGGCATAGAGAGGGATCTTCACTTCCAGGCCGCTTCGGTCGGTCTTCATGAACGCGACCGCCTCCTCGGGCGATCGAGGCGTGTATTGGGGGAGGAGGTCATCGGACTTCACGTATCCCTGCACACCACCATCCCCGATGGCTTCAACGAGGTCTGGTTCTGTGTTGGCTCCGAGTGCAGAGCCGTAGGTCTGTCCGTGGTCGTTCACGCGGAAGCCGTCGGGGGAGTCAGGCTCACCTGATGTAGCAGCGACCGTAATCGTTGCCGCTCCTAGCAATAAGCCAGCGGCCAGAGACACAATATTCGGAATCCGATTCGCCATGACCTTCCTCACCAGTTCTGGTTCGGGCTGACATACGTCGACACATAGGAGTAGTAACTACCCATCCAGTGCGCGGAAGCCCCCTGACTGTGGTAGGTGCCGCTCCCGCAGTTGCCGGACGTCGGGGCATCGATGCCCGTGCTCGTTCCAGACGTGTACTGATAGCCGGTCGACTTGCAGAGCGAGGTGCCCTTGTAGAGCTTAGGGAGCACACCTATCCAGCCGCCGCCCACGGAGCCGCTTGTCGAATAGGCACCGGTTCGGCCCTGGATGTACGACGTCTCGGTGAGGACCCATGCCCGGTTCTTGTAGGTCTCCCCATTGAGCGGGCCGAAGAGCTTCCACGAACTGTACGAGTCCGCAACCGCGACGGTGGCAGACGCGCCAATCGCGAACCCTACGACGAAGAGAACGATCGAGGCGCGTAGGCCACGTAAGGCATTCCTCATACTCATTTCCCCCGTCCAGCCATTCACACGGATTGGCTCTCAAGTAGCACGCTAGGACTGGCCTACGGCGGTGTCAATGGGTCAACTCTCGGGAGCAAGTTGAAATCGGGTATTACGCTCCTTCAGCAGTCATCCCGGCCGCGTGTCGTGGGTGCGCGCCGCTGGTCATGGGGACGGCAGAGGCCAACGACCCTCGGGGCTTGGCATGCGGAACAGGCCGGGCGGCGGATGTTCCGACCTTGCCGACGCCACCCACGGAGTGCCACACAGCCGCGTACCGTCCCGGTGTCGCGGCGCCCGATGCGACGCCGCCTGTCGCGCACGGTGGGGCGTCACCGCCCGAGGGGACGTGGCGGCGAGTGTGGGTTGCTCACGTTGCGTCGAACGTGCGGTAGGGACGGGTTCACCGGAGCGGGCTCCGACGGCTGCGGCCCGAGCGAAGGCCCCGCCGCGACGGGGAGCAACGGCAGGGATTCCAGCCCGGAGGCTGCGGGGCACGGCAGGTGCGTGACGCACTTCACATGCTTGCGCTGCAACGGGGACTCTCTTGGCTCCATATACGGGTGTGGGACGGCGCTCGGTCG
>JALOLM010000190.1 GCA_025455985.1 Candidatus Nanopelagicales bacterium
ACGTCGAAAGCGGTGGGCTGAGCGCGCCGACTGGTGAGGTAGTCCACGTCCGCGCCGGTGCAGCCGCCGAGTGCGGCCAAGAGTAACTCGACCGCGCTGAACTCGTCGTCACCCTCTCCGAAGTGCAGTTCGGCGCCGGATTCGGCGGTGGCTTTGTAGCGTCCCAGGGCGGTGCGGGTGATCGTGACTCGAGGCATACCCCCAGCATGGTGGGCCGGTGGGGTTGTCGGCGGCAGTGACCCCGGACCGACCCTGCTCAGGAGTACGTTGGAGGCATGACGGCGGTCATCGATGTACGCGCGGTGGTCAAGCGGTTCGGTAGCACGACAGCCCTCGACGGCCTCGATCTGGTGGTGGAGCGGGGCGAGGTGCATGCGTTCCTCGGCCCGAACGGTGCGGGAAAGACCACGACACTGCGGATTCTGCTGGGCCTGCTGCGCATCGATGCCGGAACGATCCGGCTGCTGGACGGCGATCCCTGGATGGACGCGGTGGAACTGCACCGCAAGCTGGCCTATGTGCCCGGGGAAGTGAACCTCTGGCCGCAACTGACCGGCGGTGAGGTGATCGACCTGCTGGGTCGCCTGCACGGAGGCCTGGATCCCGCCAGACGTGCCCGCTACATCGAGATGTTCGAGCTCGACCCGACGAAGAAGGCCCGTGCCTACTCCAAGGGCAACCGGCAGAAGGTGGCGTTGATCGCGGCTCTGGCGACCGACGTTCCACTGCTTCTGCTCGACGAGCCGACATCGGGGCTGGATCCATTGATGGATGCGCGTTTCCGGCAGTGCGTCCACGAGTTCCGTGAGGACGGGGGCACGGTCCTGTTGAGCAGCCACATTCTCAGCGAGGCCGAGGCGCTGTCCGACCGGGTCACCATCATCCGCAACGGCAAAGCCATGGAGAGCGGCACGCTCGAGCAACTGCGGCACCTGGCACGGACCAGGATCAGGGCAACCGTGGACGGGGTGCCAGCGGGGTTCGCCGAACTGCCGGGGGTCTTCGACGTGAAGGTGTCTGATGGTGACTTGACCTGCGAGGTCGAGGAGTCGGCAATGGCGCCGGTGATGGCCGCGCTGGCGGCCGCGGGTGTGCGACGGCTGAACAGTCAGCAGCCGACACTCGAGGAGGTGTTCCTCAAGCACTACCAGGACGGTCCAGCCGATGACTGACGCACTGGCCGGGACCGGCGCTCTCATCCGATTGGCGCTGCGACGCGATCGGATCCTGCTGCCCGCCTGGATCGTAGGATTCGCGGCGATGACGGGCATGTCAGCCAGCGCGACCATAGGTCTCTACCCCGACGAAGCACAACGCATCGCGGCCGCGCAGGCGGTCAACTCGGCCAGTGCGCTGGTGGCGCTCTACGGACCCGTCTACGACCCCACCTCTCTAGGGGAGCTGTCGCTGTTCAAACTCACCGCGTTCGGGGCGGCCCTGACGGCGGTGCTGATGGTGTTCATGGTCATTCGCCACACCCGCGCCGACGAGGAGTCCGGGCGCCTGGAACTCATGGCAGCCGGCATGCTGGGTCGCAGCGCTCCGCTGGCGGCAGCACTGGTGGTGGCCACCGGCGCGAGTCTGGCGCTGGGCCTGCTCAGCGCAGTCGCGCTCATCGCGACAGGTCTGGCCGTCCCCGGTTCGTTCGCCTTCGGGCTGGGCTGGGCGTTCACCGGCATCGCATTCGCCGCCGTGGCGGGCATCTGCGCGCAGGTGACCACCGGCGCCCGGGCGGCGCGGGGGCTCGCGCTGCTGGCCGTCGCGTTGGCGTATGCGATCCGCGCGGTCGCCGACATCTCCGAGGGATCGTGGCTGTCCTGGTTGTCGCCGATCGGCTGGATGCAGCAAGTCCGTGCCTACGCCGGCGATCGCTGGTGGGTCCTGCTGTTGCCTTTGGCGTTGACCGCCGTGTGTGTACCGGTGGCCTTCGTGCTGCGGGACCGCCGCGACGTCGATGCGGGGCTGATCACGGATCGCCCGGGTCCGGCCACCGGGCGCTTGGAGGGGGTGTTCGGGTTGGCGTGGCGGCTGCAACGTGGCGTCCTGCTGGCGTGCTCAGTGACGGTCGTGTTCTTCGGGCTGCTGCTGGGATCGATCTCCGACACCGTCACCGGATTCCTGGACTCCCCGCAGGCTGTGGAGTTCCTCGAGAAACTCCTCCCCGCAGGCTGTGGAGTTCCTCGAGAAACTCGGCGGTACCGCGGCGATCGCCGACGCCTTCCTGGCCACGGAGTTGAGCATCGCGGGGGTCATCGTGGCCGCGTACGGGATCTCCGCGGCCTTGCGCCTGCACTCCGAGGAGATCGGTGGTCACGCCGAACACCTGCTGTCCACGCCCACGGGCCGGGTGCGGTGGGGGTTGAGCCATACCGTGATCGCGCTGCTCGGAGTCATGTGGATCCTGCTGCTTCTGGGTCTGTCGATGGGTGTGGGCAACGCGATGGCCACCGGCGGAGCCGATCGGGTGGGCGACCTTGTGATCGCTGCCCTGGTCCGGGCGCCTGCTGCTTGGGTGCTCACCGGGGTGACGCTGGTGCTGTTCGGGTGGCTTCCCGGGTGGGTCCAGGCGGCCTGGGCGGTGTTCGTCGTGGCTTTTGTGGTGGGGGAGTTCGGTCCCTTGTGGCAGGCGCCGCAGTGGGTCATGAACGTCTCACCCTTCGTGCACTCCCCGCGGATGCCGGCCGTGGACAGTACGACCACTGGGGTGCTCCCGCTGACTGTCGTTGCCCTGCTGCTGATCCTGGCGGGTTTCCTGGGCTGGCGCCGCCGCGATCTGCACGCATGAGCCCTGGGTAGGCTGCTGGGGTGGAGCGGATCGCGGCGAACTCGGTGTTGCCCGCCCACCGTGAGCCGCTGACGCTGGTCACTTCCGATGGGTTGCGGCTCGTGGGCGAACTGGCCCTGCCAATGGACCGGCCACCGGTTGCCACTATGGTCTGCCTGCACCCGCTGCCCACCCATGGCGGGATGATGGACTCCCACCTCTTCCGCAAGGCCGCCTGGCGCCTACCAGCCCTGGCTGATCTGGCAGTGCTGCGCTTCAACACCCGCGGGACGAGCAGTGCGTCAGGCACGTCCGAAGGCGCGTTCGACGCCTGTGCAGGGGAGGGCCTGGACCTACGTGCCGCCGTGGACCTGGCCCGGGATCGTGGGCTGCCGGGGATCTGGCTGGTGGGCTGGAGTTTCGGGACCGACGTGGTGCTGCGTCACGGGCTGCTGCCCGACGTCCAGGGTGCGCTTCTGCTCAGCCCACCGCTGCGGTACTCGTCGGTTGCGGACCGTCAAGCGTGGACTGCGGACGGCCGGCCACTGGTCGTGATGGTTCCTGAGTTCGACGACTTCCTGCCGCCGGACGAAGCCGCCCCGGCGTTCGCCTCAGTGCCCCAGGTCCAGTTCCTCCCGGTGCCCGGCGCCAAACACCTGTGGGTGGGGGAGAAGTACACGACGATCGTGTTGAACCAGATCGTGTCGACCCTCACCGGCCATCCGACCCAACTGCCGTCCGACTGGGACGGCCCGATGAGTAAGTGGAGTGACCTATGAACCAGCTGGAAGGCAAGAAGGCGATCGTGACGGGGGCTTCGCGTGGAATCGGTCGTGACATCGCGATCGAGTTCGCCAGGCAGGGCGCCGATGTTGCTGTGCTGGCCCGCAGTCAGGATCTGCTCGAGGAAGTCGCATCGCAGATCCAGGAAACCGGGCGCAAGGCGGTGGTCCAGGTCGCCGACGTGACCGACGAGCAGCAGATCACCGGCGCGGTCGAGCAGGCTATCGCCGACCTCGGCGGTGTCGATGTCGTGGTGAACAACGCCGGCGGCAACAGTTTCTCCTCGCCAGTGGTCGGGATGCGTTTCTCGGGCTGGCAGAAGACCCAGAGGCTCAACGTCGAGTCGACGGTGCATGTTCTGCAGGCGGTTGGCCCGGTCCTGCTCGGTCAGAAGTCGGGTTCGGTGATCAACCTTGCGAGTGTGGCGGGCCTTCGTGGGGCACCGATGATGAGCCACTACGGTGCGGCGAAGGCGGCGATCATCTCGCTGACCCGTTCCGTGGCAGTGGAATGGGCCTGGGCCAATGTCCGCGTGAACACGCTGCTGCCGGGCTGGATCGAGACCGACCTCACGCAGTTCCTGCGCGATGCCCCGGACGGCGGATCGGGTGCCTTGGCCCGGGTTCCCATGCAGCGGTGGGGGCAGCCGGGCGAGATCGCGGCCGGAGCGGTGTTCCTGGCAAGTGACGCTTCCTCGTTCATGACCGGCCAGGAACTGATCCTCGACGGTGGCTTGTCGGCCATGCCGTAATTGGCCAAATGTCACCCCGAGTTGCCCGCCGGTGTGCGGGTTGGTCAGGCTGGACGCATGGCTAAAGCGATTGACAGCATGCGAGACGGCATCGGGACCCTGGAACAGACCTTGGCGAAGGTTGAGAAGGCCGTGAACTCCACCGACGAGGTGATCTCCGGGGCGGACAAGTTGCTTGTGCGTGCCGACGAGACGCTCGACCTGGCCCAACGCGGGATCGACTCGGGCCGCAGGGTACTGCCGAAGGTCGCGCTGAGCCTCGCCCTGGTCGGCGTGGGCATCGTTGTTGCGGTAGCCATTCGCAAGTCGCGGGCCGCGAAGATCGCTGCGCAGCCCGAGGTTCTCGAACAGCCTGAGGCCGAGCAGACACCCGCGCAGGAACCGACCGCATGAGTTCGCATGTGGTGCTGCTGCACGCCTTCCCGGTCAACCGTCACCTCTGGGATGCTCAGGTCGAGTACTTGACCAAGGCGGGCTACAAGGTCCTCGCCCCGGACCTCGCCGGTTTCGGTGAATCCCGGCGGCCCGAGCAGCCGACCCTGGCTTTGATGGCCGAGCAGGCATTGGCCCATGTGAGCGGTCCGACGGTTTTCGCGGGGCTGTCGATGGGTGGGTACATCCTGATGGAGATCCTTCGACAGGCCCCGGACATGGTGACCGGCGCGATCTTCATGGACACCAAGGCGAGTCCCGACACCGAGGACGGCCGGGCAATGCGCCTGCGCATCGTTGACGAGGTGCTGACCAGCGGTAACACCGAGGCGCTGGCCGAGGCGATGCTGCCCAACCTGTTGGGCCGCACGACGATGGCGCAGCGTCCCGAGGTCGTGGAGACCGTGCGCCGGTGGATCCACAGTGCGCCGGTGGAGGCGGTCGCTTCGGCCCAGCGCGCGATGGCGCAGCGGCCGGACTCGATCCCCACGCTGCGGACCTACGAGGGACCGGCCGTGGTCCTGTGGGGCTCGGAGGACACCATCTCACCGAAAGCCGACCAAGAAGCGATGCTTGCCGTCATGCCGCAGGCCGCGGCCAGGGAGATTCCCGGGGCGGGCCACCTGAGTGCCGTTGAGGCGCCGGAGGCCGTCAACGATGTGCTGCTGGAGGTGCTCAGCGACTGGCACATCTGACCTAGGCTGGTCGTGTGCCCGCCCTTGTTGTCACTGATGCGCTGACGATCCGCAAGGGTGAGACGACCATTCTCGATGAGGTCAGCCTGGGGTTATCCGATGGCGACCGGATCGGGATCGTCGGTCGCAATGGCGCCGGTAAATCCACACTGCTGCGTGCCCTGGCCGGGCTGGAGTCCCCCGATGCCGGCCGGGTCACACCCGCCCGGGACATCTCGGTGCGGCTGGTGACCCAGCAGGACACGTTGCCTGCGGGCACCGTCGGGCAGTACGTGGTCGGTCACCGACCCACCCATGAGTGGGCCTCCGATCCGCGCATCCGGGCTGTCATCGCCGGGTTGCTCGAACCGGAATGGCTGGACTCCGCCACGAGCGCACTCAGCGGCGGGATGGCGCGTCGGGCCTCGCTGGCCGCCGCTCTGGTCGCGCAGCCGGACGTCCTGCTGCTGGACGAGCCCACGAACCACCTGGACATTGAGGCCATCCGCTGGCTGGCCGACCATCTGCGGACCTGGCCTGCTGGACGCCGTGCGATTGTGGTGGTCACCCATGACCGTTGGTTCCTCGACGAGGTCACCACTCGCACGTGGGAGGTCGGCCGCGGGGATGTAGAGCAGTACGAGGGCGGTTACGCCGCATACGTGCTGGCCAAGGCCGAGCGAGTCGCGCAGGAACAGGCGGTTGAGGCCCGCCGCCGGAACCTGTTGCGCAAGGAGTTGGCCTGGCTGCGACGTGGCCCGCCAGCACGCACATCCAAACCCAAGTTCCGCCAGGATGCGGCGTTGGAGTTGATCGCCGAAGAGCCTGCCCCGCGCGATCAGTTGGCACTCAAACAGGTCAGCATGTCGCGACTGGGTAAGCAGGTCATCGACCTCGAGAAGGTCACGCTGCGCCCGGCGCCGCAGGCACCGGAGGTACTGCGCGATCAGACCTGGGGTGTCGGTCCCGGCGACCGCATCGGAATCCTCGGGCCGAACGGTGCGGGCAAGACGACCGTCCTGCGGCTACTCAACGGTGCGTTGACGCAGGAGTCCGGTGCGGTCAAACGGGGTAAGACCGTGCGGACGGCGGTCGTGGACCAGTCGCTGCCCGCGATCCAGCCCGACCAACGTGTCCTGCCGTGGCTTCAGGAGATGGGCAACCGCATCGAGGTCTCCAACGGTCAGGAGTTGACCCCGTCGCAACTGTTGGAGCAGTTCGGGTTCTCACATGATCATGCTCGACGAGCCGACCAACGACCTGGACACCGAGACGCTCACCGTCCTGGAGGATGTACTCGACTCCTGGCCGGGAACCTTGGTCGTCGTGTCGCACGACCGCTACTTCCTGGAGCGGGTCTGCGATGACCTCTGGGCTTTGTGGGACGGCACGCTGCAGCACCTGCCCGGTGGCATCGATCAGTATCTGGGCCGAGAGTCGTCACCGGTCGTCGAGAGCAAACCCAAGGCGGGAGACAGCCGGGCGGCGCGCAAGGAGCTGGCACGCGTCGAGCGCGAGATGAACCGGGCCGCCGGACGCATCGACGCGGTGCACGCTTTGATGGCAGATGCGGCCACCGATTCCGATCGGCTGGTGGAACTCGGCGGGCAATTGCGCACTGCCGAGCGAGAACTCGCCGAGGCCGAAGAGCAATGGCTGGCGCTGGCTGAATCCGTCGAGTGAGGCGAACCTTGCGCTAGCGTGCCCCCATGACCACGCAGCCTGTCAAACGCCCCGCCAGTGTCTCCTTCGTCGTGTTCCTGACCTGGGTCGTCGCCCTATTGACGATCCTGGACGGGGTTCTCGTCCTCTTCGCCAGTGACGCCACCCTCATCGAAGCCGGCGTGAACCCGAACAACGCGACGACGACCGGCTGGATTGCAATCGTCCTTGGCCTCGTGATCGCTCTGTTCGCCTCCGCGCTCGGCAAAGGAAGCGGCTTCGCCCGGCTGCTCATCAGCCTGCTGATGGTGTTGCGGCTCGCGCTGGGCATCTTCGGCATGGTGGTCCTGTGGGGGAGCACCTTCTTCTGGACCGCGCTCATCCTGGTCGCCCTGGCGCTGTTGGTCCTCTACCTGCTGTGGAACGCCAAAGCCGCGGCTTGGTTCGCCTCCCGCTGACTCAGCGCGAGATGACCTTGTCCGCGATCAGGCGGACCACAACCCGAACGTCGTCCGTGCCGTCGTCTGCGGGGTAGCGGTCCCACCCTTGGTAGGCGCCCGCGAACTTGTCGATCAGCTCCCGGCCGCCTTCGGTGGTCATCGTGACGTGGCCGCGGATTTCCACATACGAGTAGGGCTGGTCCATGTCGTAGACCAGCACTGTGCAGCGGGGGTCCCGCACGAGGTTGCGGTGCTTGCGCCGGCCCTCGACGGTGGACATGAGCAGATCCTCGCCGTCGCGCTCGAACCACACCACGCTGCTCTGCGGCCGGCCATCGGGCTCGATCGTGGAGATCACAGCGAACTGCTTGGGCTTGTCCAGCAGTGCTTTGGCCTTGTCGTCGAACATCAGGTGTTCCGGAACCGGTTGATCTCGGTCTCGAACTTCGCCCGCTTCTCGGGGTCGCGCACGCCGAGGCCTTCCTCGGGGGCCAGGCACAGCACGCCCACCTTGCCCTGGTGCTGGTTACGGTGCACTTCGAATGCGGCTTGACCGGTCTGCGCCAACGGGAACGTCTTGCTCAACGTCGGGTGGATCATGCCCTTGTCGATGAGCCGGTTGGCCTCGTAGGACTCCTTGTAGTTCGCGAAGTGCGACCCGACGATCCGCTTGAGGTTCATCCACAGGTAGCGGTTGTCGTACTCGTGCATGTAGCCCGAGGTGGAGGCGCAGGTGGCGATCGTGCCGCCCTTCTTGGTCACGTAGACACTGGCGCCGAACGTCTCCCGGCCCGGGTGTTCGTAGACGATGTCCACATCCTCGCCGCCGGTCAGCTCACGGATCTTCTTGCCGAGGCGCTGCCATTCGCGCGGGTCTTGAGTGTTCTCGTCCTTCCAGAACTTGTAGCCCTCCGCGTTGCGGTCGATGATGTACTCCGCGCCCATGGCCCGGCAGATGTCCGCCTTCTCAGGGCTGGACACCACACACACCGGGATCGCGCCGCCGTTGAGCGCGTATTGGGTGGCGTAGGAACCGAGGCCGCCCGAGGCGCCCCAGATCAGCACGACGTCGCCCTGCTTCATGCCGGCGCCGTTGCGTGAGACGAGCTGGCGGTAGGCCGTGGAGTTGACCAGCCCTGGCGCTGCAGCTTCTTCCCAGGTGAGGTGGGCGGGCTTGGGCATCAACTGGTTGGACTTCACCAGAGCGATGTGGGCCAGGCCGCCGAAGTTGGTCTCGAAACCCCAGATCCGCTGCTCGGGATCCATCATCGTGTCGTTGTGACCGGCGGGGTTCTCCAGCTCGACGCTCAGGCAGTGCGCGACCACCTCGTCGCCGGCGTGCCAGGCGTTCACACCGGGACCCGTGCGCAGGACGACGCCGGCGAGGTCGGACCCGATGATGTGGTACGGCAGGTCGTGGCGCTTTGCCAGTTCGTGGGTGCGGCCGTAGCGCTCCAGGAAGCCGAAGGTCGGGACGGGTTCGAAGATCGAGGTCCAGACGGTGTTGTAGTTGATCGACGATGCCATGACCGCGACCAGTGCCTCGCCCGGGCCGAGTTCTGGCACCGGGACCTCATCGAGGTGCAGCGACTTGCGCGGGTCCTTCTCGCGGGTCTTCAGCCCGGCGAACATGTCCACGTCCTCCTTGTGGACCGTGACCGCCTGATACGACTCCGGAATCTCGATGGACGCGAGCTCCTCCGCTGGGGCGTCATTGAGGATTGCGTCGAGGATGTTCTGCATGGACCCTCCCAATTCGTGAACCTACTTGCACGCTAATAGGTCACTGTCCCCGCGCGGTATGAGGGTCGCGTCCGGGAAGATCACCGGGTTGGCCCTGGCTAGCAACGTGCGACGTCAGTGGCCTTCGCCGGGCTCCACGAGCTCGACCAGCACGCCGCCGCAGTCCTTCGGGTGCGCGAAGTTGACCCGGGATCCCGCGGTGCCGCGCTTGGGCTGGTCGTACAGCATCCGGACGCCGGCGGCGCGCAGTTCGTCAGCCGCCACCTCGATGTCGGTGACGCGGTAGGCCATCTGCTGGATACCCTCACCGCTGCGGGCCAGGAACTTGCCGATGGGGGAGTCGTCGGACAAGGGCGCGAGCAGTTGCACGCATGAGCCGCTGTCGCCCACGGCCATCATGGCCTCCCGGACGCCCTGTTCCTCATTGACTTCCTCGTGCACCAGTTCCATCCCGAAGGCGTCCTGGTAGAAGGCGATTGCCTTGTCGAGGTCGCGCACAGCCAGTCCAACATGGTCGATCGCAGTCACAAAACCCATGGCGATATCGTGGCACTAGGCGTACACCACCCGACTCAGGAGGTCTGTCATGGCCGGAAATGTCATCGTCGCTGGAGCCCGCACCCCGATGGGGCGCCTGCTCGGATCCCTCAAGGGATTCTCGGCCGCAGACCTCGGAGGGTTCGCCATCAAGGGAGCGCTGGAGCGCTCCGGCGTGACTCCCGACCAGGTCGACTACGTGATCATGGGTCACGTGCTGCAGGCCGGTGGCGGCCAGATCACGGCGCGCCAGGCGGCGGAGAAGGCCGGGATCGGGATGGATGTCCCGGCTCTGACCATCAACAAGGTCTGTCTGTCCGGCCTCGACGCGATCGCCTTGGCCGACCAGCTCATCCGCGCCGGCGAGTTCGAGATCGTCGTGGCCGGCGGCATGGAGTCGATGACCAACGCGCCGCACGTGCTCAAGGGCAGCCGCGAGGGCGTGAAGTACGGCGACTGGAAGATGCTCGACTCGATGTCGCACGACGCGCTGTTCTGCTCGTTCGACCACGTTGCGATGGGGGAGTCGACCGAGAAGTACAACGCGCGCTACGACCTGACCCGCGAGGAGCAGGACGAGTTCTCGGCGCGGTCGCACCAGCTGGCCGCCCGGGCGCAGAAGGACGGCCTGTTCGACGACGAGATCGTCCCGGTGATGATCCCGCAGCGCAAGGGCGACCCGATCGAGTTCAAGGTCGACGAGGGCGTCCGCGGCGACACGACCACCGACTCGCTGGCGCGCCTGCGCCCGGCGTTCACCAAGGACGGGACGATCACCGCGGGCTCGGCCTCGCAGATCTCCGACGGTGCGGCTGCGGTCGTCGTGATGAGCAAGGCGAAGGCTGAGGAGCTCGGCCTCGAGTGGCTGGCCGAGATCGGCGCCCATGGCGTGGTGGCCGGACCGGACGCGTCGCTGCAGGAGCAGCCGGCCAACGCGGTCCTCAAGGCGTGCGAGCGCGAGGGGATCAGCCCCGCCGACCTCGACCTGCTCGAGCTCAACGAGGCGTTTGCCGCCGTGGGCCTGGTCTCGACGAAGAAGCTCGGCGTCGACCCGGAGAAGGTCAACGTCAACGGCGGCGCGATCGCTATGGGGCACCCGGTCGGGATGTCCGGTGCCCGTCTCGTGCTGCACCTGGCCCTGGAGCTCAAGCGGCGCGGCGGCGGCGTGGGTGCCGCAGCGCTGTGCGGCGGCGGCGGCCAGGGCGATGGCCTGATCGTGCGGGTGCCGAAGGCCTGAACGAGCTGGGCGCGGCGCGGCGACCCCTTGGGGCGGGCTGCTGCGCCGCGCGTCGGTCGTGTCGGCCGGAGGCTGCGCGGCGGTCCGGCTCGGAGCCGGCAGGGCGCGGCGGGTCGGCAGGGCGCGGCGGTCCGGCAGGGCGCGGCGGTCCGGCAGGGCGTGAGGCCGCTGAGGCGGCGTGGTAGCCCCTGAGGGGGCGGGAGGAGTTGGCGTGGCGCGGTCGGTGGACCTCGACGTGCTCGTCGCGGGAGCGCGCGCGGGTGACCCGCGTTCGGTCGGTCGGCTGATCACGCTGGTCGAGGACGGGGCGCCGCAGTTGCGCGCGCTGATGGCCGCGTTAGCGCAGCTGGTGGGGGAGTCGGGCGATCGGCGCGCGACTGAGGGTCGGGCTCGCGACGCCCAGGCCGGCGACGACGCGGCCGCGCCGGGCACCCCCGCCACCGACC
>JALOLM010000191.1 GCA_025455985.1 Candidatus Nanopelagicales bacterium
ACCACGTCGGGGCGATTGGCATTCACCGCGTCCACGGCCGCCTCGCCGCTGTCCACCGCGGCCACCACGTCCAGGTCCGGCTCGCTGGCCACGAGCAGGCTCAACCCCTCGCGCACGACTGCGTGGTCGTCGGCGATCACCACAGTGATCATGGGCATCTCACGGTGGCTCGCAACGCGGTTCCTTCGCCCGGCACCGACTCCACCGCGCAGGTGCCACCCATCTGACTGGCCAGGTCAGCGATGAGGGTCAGCCCCACATGGCCGGACTCGGCGCTACCGGGTTCGAACCCTCGGCCGTTGTCGCGGACCAGCAACTCGACGAAGTCGCCTCGGCGCTGCAGGCTGATCCACACCTGGCTTGCGTCGGCATGCTTCGCGATGTTCGCGGTGGCCTCCCGAGTCATGCGGTACAACGCCTGCTGGCACTTGTCATCCAACTGCAGTCCCGCCTGCACATCGAGATCGACCGGGCAGTCCAAGGCGCTGGCAAGGTCCTGCACCGCGGCGGCCAGGCCCGCCTCGCGAAGGTTCGGTGGGTAGATGTCGACCAGCAGAGTCCGCAGCGACCCGACAGCTTTGCGGGTGCGATCCGCGGCGGTGGCCAACTGGGCCTTCGTGGCCGCATCCGGCGAACCCTGGGACAGCGCCGACAGCCCGAAGGAAACCCCGGCGAGATCCTGCACCACGCCGTCGTGGAGGTCAGCGGCGATCCGGCGTCGCTCTGCCTCCGAGGAGTTGACCGCGTACAGCAGCAGGTCCTCCCGGGACTGCCGATCGCGGTCAAGTCGCCTGGCCATGCGCCACGCCAGAAGCAGCAAGATCCCGGCCAGTACGGCCAGCGCCCCCACGATCGTGGGCGCCAGAGCCATCACCATCTTCTGCGTTGCAGAGTCCAGAAAGGCCTGACGTTGGTAGACCTCCAACAGATAGGTGGTCCCATCGTCGGCGGTCACCGGAAGGTACACCTCGACCAGTTCCCCGTAGTTGCGCTCGAAGCGGTTCTCCGGCTTGGTCAGGTCGCTGACCTCCGCCTCCACGCCACCACTGTCGAGGACCGCCATCTCCTCGTCGCCGAGGCCGAACTTCTGACCGATGAGTTGCGGCTTGTCCGAGTACACGATGGTGCCGTCGTCGCTCCACACCCGCACAGTGACCGTCGGGTCCTTCAGCAGACGTTCGCGGACCACTTCGTCCAGGGCTGCGATCGCCTGCGGATCGCCGTCGGCGAGCCCTTCGCGCAGATGCGGCTGCACGGCCAACTGCTCGGCCTGCTGGGCTGAGATCACGGCGTCGCGCACCGACTCATCGCGAGCCACGTTGCGCGCCACCCAGAAACTCAGAGCAGCCAGCAGGCCGAGCAGTAGGAACCCGGGGATGGCGAATGCCAGCACCTCTCGGCGGACCACTCCACCCTCGGAGAACTTGGGCACGGATCGATTGTGCCCGGGTCAGTCGATCGAACAGTCTTCAGAGCCACCCGCGCGCGATGCGCTGGCCGTCAGTTGGCCCTTGCCCCTGGCCTTGGTCTTCACCGAGAAGGAGCCACTGCGGCCCTTGGTCCGGGCATTGCCCGAGGCGATCGTTTTGTCGCCGCGCCGGATCTCATACGACCACTTCTGACCCTTGACATCGGAGTCGACCTCGAGCTCGGCGATGCGGAACACGGCGCTGCGCTTGACCTTCAGCGTGATCTCGGCACCGTCAGTGCAGGAACCCTCGAACGTCTGCCGGCTGCGGTTGCCGCCCTTGTCGTCGCCGGGGCCGTCATCGCTGCCGGAGTCGTCGCCGACCCCGACGTTGACCGTCGAGTCACAGATCTGACCGTCGTGAGTGGCAACCCCCTTGAAGCTGTCCGTGGCCGCTCCCGCGGTGTCGACCTCGACACTGAACGAACCGCTCGGCCCGGTCGTCGTGCGTGTGCCCTGGCTCAGGACCCCGTTCGGTCCGGTGAGCGTGTAGTCCCAGTCTTGGCCGACCACGTTGGAATCGACCTCGAACTCGACCTCCACTCCGCCGTCGCGCTCCTTGACCTTGAGCTCCCATCGGGCGCTCGACGAGCACTGTCCGCCGCTGAACACCTCCACCCGGTTGTCGCCGTCCTTGGCCAGGGCCGGGGTCATGGGGATTGCCAGGGCGAGGCCGGCGGTGCCGGCGATGAGGGTCTTCGTGAGCATGGTGCCTCCTTTTGGTTGCCCTCACGTTCTCGTCACCGACGTCGGGCTCACAAGAGGACCTTGGTCCTAGGACCCCCGTTATGGCTGATGGCAACTGGCGTTCTGTCGTCCGGCAGGCGCTGCACGAAGACTGTTCGGCTGCATCAAGCCGCTCTGTTGAGCGCTGCGTACCCGATCGACAGCGAGGTCGCGACGCACAACCAGGCGAGGTAAGGCAGCATGGCCACACCGGCCCACAGGTTGTACCGGAACGCCACCACGACCATGGGCACGGTGAACGCCGCGGCCAGCCCCAGCGCCAGCGCCGCAGCCGGCAGACTCTGCTGCACGTAGAAGAGATTGGCCCACGCCAGGGCGGCCACCACACTCGCTGCGAACAGCGATGTCCACCATGCCCGCTCGGCGACAGAGGCGTTGATAGCGATCAGTGTCCCGACAACCGCGAGCATCGCGAAGTTGTAGGGCCAGGCCAGCCCGAATACGAAGTCCGGTGGCTGCCAGGCCGGCTTGACCAGGCTGTTGTACCAGGCACTGCCCGACGCCACCCACAGACCTGATCCCACGACGTAGCAGGCCAAAATGCCGAGGTTGACGGCGACCAGAACCACCTTGCCCATGGACTCAGGTTGTCCACAGGCTCGGCTTTCGGCAAATCCGCGGATGTCACACCCCCCACCTACGGTCGGGGGGACAGATGGGAGTGGGGGATGTTCAACTACCCGGTGCCGGGCGGACGGCACGCACTGACCGAGGCGGGGTACGCAGTCATCGATCTCGAGACCACGGGGTTCAACGCGGCGGGGTACGCAGTCATCGATCTCGAGACCACGGGGTTCAACGCCAAGGGCCCGGATCGCATCGTCGAGGTCGCCATTGTGCGCATCGATGCGTCCGGGCGGGAACTCGGGACGTTCCAGACTCTGGTGGATCCCGGCCGTTCACCGGGGCCGTCGGCGGTCCACGGGATCACCAGCGACATGCTCCGACGCGCCCCCACGTTCACTGAGATCGCCGGTTCGATGCTCGCCTGGCTGCGCGGAGTGGTCGTCGTCGCGCACAATGCGCAGTTCGAGGATGCGTTCCTGAGTGCGGAGTTCGCCCGCGCCGGGCTGACGGTGCCGTATCTCCCGGCGCTGGATACCTTGCGCGTCGCGCAGGCCCGACTCCCCACCCCCAACCACAAGCTGACGACTGTCTGCCAGTGGGCAGGCGTCGAGATCGAAGGCGCCCACACGGCCCTCGGCGATGCGTCGGCGACGGCACGGATGCTGCCGAAACTCATGGCGCTGGAGCGACACCGGCCTCGATGGCGCGACGGGTTTCCGGCCGTGGCCGCGCAGATGGGCACGTGCTACCTGCCCCGGCACCACGCAGACCGCACTACCCTGGGAGTAGCCGGATGAGGTGACGTGCGTGCGCAGACCGGGCAGCCTTCTGTTAGCCGTCTCCGTGGTGCTACTGGTCACGGGGATCCTTGTCGAACCCGCCCGGCAACCCGCTTGGGCGCTCGCGGGCGGGCTGGGTGCAGTCGCAGCCCTCGTGGCGGTTGTCCGTGGTTTGCGCCAAGGCAGAGGCGGGGTGGACATCCTCGCGCTTCTGGCGATCGCCGGGGCACTGGCGATCGGGGAGTATTTCGCGGCCGCGATCCTCACCGTGATGATCGGGACCGGACAGTTCCTGGAGGAACGCGCACAGGCACGCGCAGAACGGGAGCTGAACCTGCTGGCCAAGCGCGCCCCTCGTTTCGCCCGCCGGGTACGAGACGATCAGGTCACCGAAATCGACGTGGATCAGGTCGCTATTGGCGATCTGCTCATGCTTGCTGCTGGCGACATCGTTGCCGTGGATGGCCGGCTGGCGCAGGCCGGCACCTTCGACGAATCTGTGCTCACCGGCGAGGCTCTGCCCGTCCAGCACGTGCCCGGGGACATGATCCGTAGCGGCACGGTCAACGCCGGACACCCCACGACAATGCTGGCCACCGCAGTCGCCGCCGAGAGCACGTACGCCGGGGTCATCCGCTTGGTCACCGCCGCACAGGCATCAGCGGCGCCGTTCGTGCGACTGGCCGACCGCTTGGCTTTCTGGTTCGTTCCGCTGTCACTGGCGATCGCAGCTGCAGCGTGGTGGTTCAATGGCACACCGACCGCCGCAGTGGCAGTCCTGGTCGTTGCGACGCCATGCCCGCTGCTACTGGCCGTTCCGATCGCGATCATCGGCGGGGTTTCTCAATGCGCCAAGCGTGGTGTCGTGGTCAAGGGCGGAGCCTCATTGGAGCGTCTGGCCGGTGGTGAGGTGCTGCTCTTCGACAAGACCGGCACATTGACAGCAGGGCGGCCCGAAGTGGTCCACACCGCAATGGCGCCCGGCGTCGACGAGACCGACGTTCTGCGAATATCCGCCAGCCTGGACCAGATGTCCCCGCATGTGCTGGCCACCGCTGTGGTGAATGCGGCACGCACTCGCCATCTGGATCTGAGCATGCCCAGCGATGTTCAGGAAATCCATGGCCAGGGAGTCCAGGGAACCGTGGACGGCGCGCGGGTGCGGATCGGTCGACCGGCCTGGGTGTTGGGCGACGACGAGCCGGCGTGGGCACAGCGGGCCCGACGCCGCGCCGATCTGGACGGGTCGTTGATCGCATTCGTCGGCATCGAGGATCGCCCGGTCGCCGCGCTACTTTTCGCAGACCGGATCCGCGCGGACGCCCCCGGCATGGTCCGGGCACTACGGGCCGATGGGATGCAGCGCATAGTCCTGGTCAGCGGGGATCGCGCAGACCTTGCCGAGTCCATCGGTCGCATCGTGGGGGTCGATGCGGTGTGGGCCGACCAGACCCCCGCCGACAAGGTCGCGGTCGTGCAGGAGGAGGCCGCCCGGGGAGCCACGATCATGGTCGGCGACGGCATCAACGATGCCCCCGCACTGGCCGCCGCCTCTGTGGGAGTCGCCCTGGCAGCGCGTGGCGCTACCGCATCATCGGAGGCCGCCGACGTCGTCCTGACCGTCGACCGCATTGAGCGCCTGGGTCAGGCAGTGCGCGTGGCCCGCAGCGCCCATGCCACCGCGACCCAGGCCGCGTGGATCGGCATGTCGTTGTGCTTCTTGGCGATGGGTGCGGCCGCCCTCGGAGCGCTGCCACCAGCCGCAGGTGCGGTGCTACAGGAAGGCATCGACCTCGTGGCCATACTCTGGGCGCTGCGCGTGGGCCTGATCCGGCCGCGCGGAATCCGCCGTATCCCACCGGCCGACGCCGACGTACTCTCACGCCTGGCCGACGACCACCGGGAGACCCTGGCCCTCGTCGAGAAAGTGCGCGATGTGGCCGACGAACTCGAAGACCACGGATCTCTGTTGCCCACGTTCAACTTGCTGACCGAGATCGATCAGGTTCTGTTGCCCCATGAGCGGCAGGAAGAAGCAGAACTCGTGCCGGCCCTGGTCCGGATCACCGGCAGTTCCGAAGCAGTGGGGGCGCTGAGCCGCAGCCACGCGGAGATCGAACACCACGTCGCCATGCTCCGCCGCTCTCTGGCTGAGCCCGACGAGCACACGGTCACTGACGTCCGCCGCACCCTGTACAGCCTCTACGGCGTTCTGCGCCTGCACAATGCGCTGGAGGAGGAGAGCGCCTTCTCCCTCATCGAATGAGCCCATGGTCACAGCTGCGCGGCGAAGACCCGTTCTGCGTATTCGCGGGTCGCGAGTGCGACGGGCGCCCGTTTGGCCAGCACCATCGAATTGGTGCCCATGACCGCCCGTAGCCCGGCGTCGGGAGCCACGATCAGCACCCTGGCTCCGCCGGCACGGACTGCGCGCGCCTCTCGTTCCAGTTGGGCGCGCGCTGCCACCCGTGGCACGTTGCCGGGATCGCGGGCGACCCAGTCGGTGGTGGACAAGGGGGCGGACACGATGACCACATCGAGGCCTTGGTCGGCCAGCAGGTCGAGGCTCACCATTGACCACGCGCCGCCGTCGACGAACCGCCGGCCGCCGATCACCACCGGCGCGAAGTAGCCCGGCACCGCACAGGACGCGGACACCGCGTCGCCGATGTCGGCATGCGCGTCGCGTCCGAAGACCACCCGACGTCCCGTGTCCAGCTCCACCGCGACCAACCACAGTGGCTTGTCCGGCCAGCTGTCGAACAGCCCGCGCAGACGACCAGCGCCGGGATCGACCGGCCGGGTGCCCTCCGGCAGCAAGCCCGATACCAGCACCCCCGGGGGGTAGGACCAGGGGCGACGCGCGGCGGCTTTCAACAGTTGCGGTGAAGCTACCCGGCGGGCGCGCACACCGGGCGGCTGCGGGTCGGACAACGCGGGCATCTCACCCAGGATCGCGTGACCCTCCGCCGACAACGGCTGGCCAGTCACCCTCGCCACGTAGTCCGACGGCGGGAACCCCGAGCGCATCAGGGCGGCGGCAGTTGATCCCGCGGACGTGCCCACGATCACCTCGGCCTCCCGGGCGTCGAAATGCTGCGCCAGCGCGCTCAGCACTCCAGCGTGGAACGCAGTCCCCGTAAGACCGCCACCACCGAGCGCCAGTCCGATCCGCATCCCCCGACAATAGGCAGGTGCACATCCGACGGGCCACCACAGATGACATCGACGCCGTGAACGAGATCATCGGCCAGGTCTACGTCGGCGAAGGTTGGGCCAACCCGCTGCATTCACCGGACTATGTTCGTTCCCTTCTGGACGCCGCAACCCGCATCGAGCAGGCAGAGGTCCTGATCGCGTTCGTTGACGATGAGCCGGTCGGCTCGGTCACGGTGACCGACGGCCCACCGCTGGCCAACATCGCGCAACCCGGCGAACTGGAGGTGCGGATGCTCGCGGTGCTGCCCCAAGCGCGGCGGCTCGGGGTGGCCGGAGCATTGATGCAGGCCGCTGAGGACCTCGCTGGTTCCCGAGGCATGGAACGGGTCGTGCTCTCGACCGACCCGGCCATGACCGCCGCCCAGGCGCTCTACAGCGCGCGCGGGTACGACCGCACTCCTGGGCGGGACTGGGAGATCAACGGGTCGCACTTGATCACGTATGCGTTGGACCTTGAGTCCCGTGGGTGAGACCCCCTGCGTCCGCCATTGTTGCGAAGTTCCCCGAACACGCTGGCGTGTCGGGGGAACTTCGCGACATCAGGGGCGATTGCGACCCCGACCCAGGTGATCGGAACTGCCCACCACGGATACTGGGACTTGTGACCATCACCGACGACCTCGACGCCAAACCGGTCTACGTGCGTCGCCACACCTGGGCCTACACGGAGATGCTCATCTCCTCACTGCTCGGCCTGGTCGCCTCGTTGGTGCTGTCCATCGACGCCGTGGCACTGGCGGCCAACCCCGACGTCGACCTGTCATGCAACATCAACGAGAAGATCTCCTGCGGGGCTGTGGGCTTGACCTGGCAGGCCAATCTGCTCGGTTTCCCCAATGCCTTCCTGGGCCTGATCGCAGAGCCCGTCGTCATCACAGTCGCCACTGCCGCACTGGGTGGGGTGCGCTTCCCCCGGTGGTTCATGATCACCGCACAGGTCATCTACTCAATAGGACTCGCCTTCGCCTATTGGCTCTTCTACGAGGCCTACTTCGTGATCGGGGCGCTGTGCCCGTGGTGCCTGCTCATCACGGTGACGACCACGTTGGTGTTCATGTCAATGACCCGCGTGAACCTGCTTGACGGCAACCTCGGCGTCCGGCTGCAGGAATGGAGTAGGAAACCGCTGTCCTACGGCGCCGACATCGC
>JALOLM010000192.1 GCA_025455985.1 Candidatus Nanopelagicales bacterium
TCCACGGGAACACCCAGCAGGTCCGACATGCGCTGCGCGACCGGCGCGAGGGACAGATCCGGTTTGACCTCCCCCTTGGGGCGGCCCAGATGGGCCACCACCACGGGTTTGGCACCGGCTGCCAGCAACTCCTGCAGAGTCGGTAGGGCTGCCCGGATCCGGCCGTCGTCGGTGATCTGGCCGTCGGCCAGCGGGACGTTCAGATCCAGACGGACCAGAACCGATGCGTCATGCAGTTCAAGGTCGCTGAGTGTGTGCATCAGTCGACGGAGGCCATGTAGCGCAGCAGGTCGACGAGGCGGTTGGAGTAGCCCCACTCGTTGTCGTACCAGCCGAGCACCTTCGCCAGCGACCCCATGGAGTTGGTCAGTGATGCGTCGAAGATGCACGAGGCCGGGTCGGTCACGATGTCGGACGACACGATCGGGTCCTCGGTGTAGCGCAGAATCCCCTTGAGCTCGCCCTCGGCAGCAGCACGGACGGCCGCGTTGATCTCGTCGGCAGGCACAGCCTTCGACATGTTGATCGTGAGGTCCGTGGCCGAGCCGGTCGGGACCGGCACCCGCATGGCGTAACCGTCGAGCTTGCCCTTGA
Source organism: Candidatus Nanopelagicales bacterium (assembly GCA_025455985.1). Taxonomy (GTDB): domain Bacteria; phylum Actinomycetota; class Actinomycetes; order S36-B12; family UBA10799; genus JADKAV01. The sequence continues at coordinate 595 of JALOLM010000192.1, forward strand.
GCTCGGGAATCACCAGTGCGATCGCCCGGGCTGCGCCCGTGGTCGTGGGAATCATGTTGATCGCAGCCGCACGGGCACGACGCAGGTCCTTGTGCGGGAAGTCCAGCACGTTCTGGTCGTTGGTGTACGCGTGGATGGTGGTCATCATGCCGTTCTCGATGCCGAAGTTGTCCACGAGGACCTTGGCCATCGGCGCGAGGCAGTTGGTCGTGCAGGAGGCGTTCGACACAACGTTGTGCTGCGCGGGGTTGTAGTCCTTGTGGTTCACGCCCATCACGAAGGTGGCGTCCTCGCCCTTTGCCGGAGCGGAGATGATGACCTTCTTGGCGCCAGCATCGATGTGCTTGCGCGCGTCCTCGGCCTTGGTGAAGTGGCCGGTCGACTCGATCACGTAGTCGACGTCCATGCCGCCCCAGCCGAGAGCAGCGGGGTCGCGCTCTGCGAGCACCTTGATGGACTTGGAGCCCACGGTGATGGTCCCGCCCTCAGCGGAGACGTCGCCGGGGAGCCGGCCGAGCACGCTGTCGTACTTCAGCAAGTGCGCCAATGTGGCGATGTCTGTCAGGTCGTTGACAGCGACAATCTCGATCGGCTCGTTGCCGAATGCAGTCTGCGAGTCCCCCAGAGCCTCCACCGCGCGGTAGAAGTTGCGACCGATACGTCCGAAACCATTGATGCCGACACGAATTGTCACTGATCACTCCTTAGATTGGATGACTCAATTCTATCTGTAGATCAGACAAGTTCGTCGTCGGTCGCCAGCGTCGCCTCGGTGTCCGGTATGCCCAGTTCACGGGCCCGTCGATCAGCCAGGCCGAGCAGGCGCCGGATCCTCCCGGCGATCGCGTCCTTGGTCATGGGCGGGACGGCCAGAGCACCCAGTTCCTCCAAGGAGGCTTGCCGATTGTCCATCCGCAGTTTGCCGGCTGCCGCCAAGTGTTCGGGGACGTCGTCGCCGAGGATCTCCAGGGCCCGCTCCACTCTCGCGCTGGCCGCGACCGCAGCGCGGGCTGACCGACGCAAATTCGCATCGTCGAAGTTCGCCAGACGGTTGGCCGTTGCGCGAACCTCGCGGCGGGTCCGGCGCTCCTCCCAGACGAGTACCGATGCATGGGCGCCCATGCGGGCCAGCATCTGGCTGATGGCATCGCCATCGCGGATCACGACCCGCTCGACCCCCCGGACTTCACGACTCTTGGCCGAGATTCCCATGCGCCGCGCCGCACCCACCAGTGCCAGGGCGGCTTCTGGACCCGGGCACGTGACTTCTAGAGCCGACGACCGACCAGGTTCGGTCAAAGAACCGTGGGCCAGGAACGCACCGCGCCAGGCCGCTTCGGCATCGCAGATCCCGGCGGTCACGACATGCGGGGGAAGGCCTCGCACCGGACGGCCGGAGGCGTCCACCAAACCTGCCTGCCGGGCCAGTTGCTCGCCGCCCGAGGCAACGCGGACCATATAGCGGGTGCCTTTGCGCAGACCGCCTTTGTGGACCACTGCGAAGTCGGCTTGCTGTCCGAAGATCTCCGACAGGTTGGCCCGCAGTCTGCGGGCGGCCGAGCCGGTGTCGAACTCGGCCTCCACCACGATCTTGCCGCTGACGATGTGCAGCGCGCCGCCGAACCTCAGCATCGCCGAGGTCTCCGCCTTCCTGCAGCACGGCTTGGTGATCTCGAGTTGGTTCAGCTCGTCCTTCACGGCGGCGGTCATTGCCATGGGCTGATTCTCACACGCCGGGTCAAGCACCCGAATGGTGATCCGGAAGATCGGTCCGGAACTGCCCGCTCAGTCCAGGATCCTCTGGAAGCCTGGTCGTGCACCGAGCTTGGATCGACCACGACGCAGTCCAGTCGTACGTCCGGGAAGATCTCGTGCAGGCTGTGCAGATAGCGGGCCGGCGTGTAGCCGGTTGTTTCCCCTTGTTGCGGCGTGACGTTCACCACCAGCACCTTGCGGGCTCCGGTCGTCACCAGCGCATGGTGTACCGGCTCCACGTACAAGTGCGGGAGCACCGACGTGAACCAACTGCCAGGCCCCAGCACCACCATCCTGGCCCGTTCGATCGCGTCCAGCACCGGTTGGCAAGGCGTCGGCGCAGGCGGATCTATCCGCAGTGCGACGACCTCACCGGCTGTGGTGGCGATGTCCACCTGCCCGCGCAACACCGTCAATGAGTCGGGCCCGTCGAGGCCACGCACCTCAGCGATCAGATCCACGGGTTCGCAGGCAACGGGTAGAACCCGACCCTGCGCCTCGAGCAACGCAGCCACCCAGTCCAGACCGGCCACCGGATCGCCGGTCTCCTCCCAGAGCGCAGAGATCAGAAGGTTTCCGACCGCATGCCCGGACAGGTCCCCCGCGCCGGCGAAACGGTGCTGCAAGACCCTCGACCAAGTTCGTCCCCAGGTGTCGTCGCCGCACAAGGCGGCCAGCGCCATCCGCAAGTCGCCGGGGGGCATCACGCCCAGTTCCCGCCGAATCCGTCCCGATGACCCGCCGTCGTCGGAGACGCCGACGACCGCCGTCACAGAATCGGTCACCCGTCGCAGCGCGCGCAGACTGGCCGCCAGACCGTGCCCTCCCCCGAGTGCCACGACCGACGGTCCGGTAGACCACGTCGCAGCCGGCGACAGCGGATTCATTCCCGCCCCAGGTCCCGGTGCTGGACGACAACCTGGTGACCGTCTTCGCGCAACATCTGCGCAAGCCGCTCGGTGGTTGCCACGCTGCGGTGCTTGCCGCCGGTGCAGCCGATCCCGATGGTGACGTAGCGCTTGCCTTCACGGACATAACCCTCGGCCACCAGGTTCACGATCGCCGCATAGTGGTCCAACACGTCGAGGGCTCCCTCCCGGCTGAGCACATAGTCGCTGACTTCCGCGTCACGGCCGGTCTGCTCGCGCAGGTCCGGGACCCAGAAGGGGTTGGGCAGGAAACGCACGTCGGCCACCATGTCGGCGTCCACCGGGATGCCGTACTTGAACCCGAAACTGAGCACAGACACCCTGATGGACTCCGGACCCGGACCGCGGTAGTTGGCGTCGATCACCCGGCGCAGGTCGTGCACCGACTTGGTGGACGTGTCGACCACCATGTCAGCGCCAGCCCGGAACTCCTGGAGCATCAGCCGCTCCTCGCGCAGGGCGTCCAGTAGCGTCCCATCCTCCTGCAAGGGGTGGGGCCGTCGCGACGACTCGAACCTGCGCACGAGTACCTCTTCGGAGGCCTCCAGGAACAGGATTCCCACATTGGTGTGCGCATCCCGGAGCGCCTGCGTGACGCTCACCAAGTTCGAGAACAAGGGCCCGCCACGCACATCGACCACCACAGCGAGTCGCTGCACGTCGGGACGTGGCTGCAGCAGGTCGATCGTCGGCTGCAGAAGCGAGGGCGGAAGATTGTCCACGACGAACCAGCCAGCATCCTCCAGCGCCCGCGCCGCGGTGCTACGCCCTGCGCCGGACATCCCCGTGACGATGAGTACCTCGAAGTGCGGGTTGTTCATGCGGGCCTCCCAGGTCCATCTTGGTCAATAACCTCACCGGTCGTCACATTCACCGCCGGCGTGACAGTCTCGGAGGCGAGGTGAGCGGCGATGGCACCGGCAAGTTCGGCGCTGATCCCCGGGACTGACGCGAGTTCCTCGACGGTCGCCTTGCGCAGACGGGACAACGACCCGAAGGTGCGCATCAGCGCCTTGCGGCGGGTGGGTCCGACACCGGGGATGTCCTCGACCACACTGACGGACAGTCGCCGGCTGCGTTTCTGGCGGTGGTAGGTGATGGCGAACCGGTGTGCCTCATCGCGGATGCGCTGCAGCAGGTACAGGCCTTGGCTGCGCCGCGAGAGGATCACGGGGTCCTCAGCATCGGGGACCCACACCTCTTCCAGTCGTTTGGCCAGGCCAGCCACCGCGATGTCGTCGATGCCCAGCTCGGCCAGAGCGGCTTTCGCAGCGGCCACCTGCGGCTTGCCCCCGTCGATGAGCAACAACTGTGGCGGGTAGCGGAATGCCTTGCGTTCGTCGTTGGCTCCGCCCGCAGGACCGAACTCGATGTCGGTGGCTTCGGCGCGTTCGGCGAGATACCGGGTGAATCGTCGGCGCACTACCTCCGCCACGCTCGCCACATCATCTTGGCCCGCCACCCCCCTGATCGAGAAGCGACGGTAGTCGGACTTGCGCGGAAGGCCGTCCTCGAAGACCACCATCGAGGCCACGACGTCGTTGCCCTGCAGGTTCGAGATGTCCACACACTCGATGCGCAGGGGAGCCTGGGTCATGTCCAGCGCCTCCCCGATCTCCTCCAGGGCAGCCGCCCGCACACTCAGGTCTCCGGCACGACGCAACTTGTGCGACTGCAGGGTCTGCCCGGCATTCGTGCCCACCGTCTCCAGCAGCGCGCGCTTGCGTCCCCGCTGCGGGATCTTGACGTGGACCCGGCGGCCGGCGCGGGCAGACAGCCACGCTTGCACAGCCGGCTCGGGAAGTTCGCTGACCAGCACCTCTGAGGGAATGTCGGCCTCCTCATCGCCGTACAACTGCTGCATCACGCCGGTCATCAGCTCGGTCGGCCCTTCGTCCGCAACCTTCTCGAGGACGAATGCGTGCTGGCCGCGCACTCTTCCGCCACGGACGTGGAACACCTGGAAGGCCGCCTCCAGATCGTCGGCGACATAGGCCACCAGGTCGGCGCTGGTGTCCCCTGGCAGTACCAGGGCACTGCGTTCGAGGGCCTTGCGCAACGCACCGAGGTCGTCGCGTCGTCGTGCGGCCGTCTCGTAGTCCTGACGATCCGAGGCCTCGCGCATCGAGGCCTCCAGTTCGCGCATGAACCGGTCAGTGCCCGTACCCAAGAAGGACACCAGATCCTCAGCCAACAGGCGATGGTCCTCCGAGGAGATCCGGCCAACACACGGCGCACTGCACTTGCCGATGTAGCCCAGAAGACACGGCCTGCCCATCTGCTGCGAGCGGCGGAAGACCCCGTTGCTGCACGTGCGCACGGGGAACACGCGCAGCACCTGGTCCACGGTTTCCCGGATAGCCCACGCCTGGGCGTAGGGGCCGAAGTACTTCACCCCTTTGCGCTTGTCGCCACGCATCACCATCACCCGTGGGAACTCCTCCCACAGCGTGATCGCCAGGTACGGGTAGGACTTGTCGTCGCGGTATTTGACGTTGAAACGGGGGGCGAACTGCTTGATCCACTGATACTCCAGCTGCAGCGCCTCGGTCTCCGAGTCCACGACGACCCAGTCCACGGATGCTGCCGTCTGTACCATCGTCGCGGTGCGTGGATGCATTCCCGCGGGGTTCTGGAAGTAGCTGGACAGGCGACTGCGGAGATTTGTGGCCTTTCCCACATAAATAGTGCGCGTGTCAGAATCTCTGAAACGATAAACACCTGGTAAGGGCGGAATGCTGCCCGAAGGCGGCCGGTAGGACATCGGGTCAGCCACAGTTCACAGGCTAGGACAGTGAGGAACCAACGTCGTGCGACATACGCTCAGAGCCGTCGGTGCGGCGATCGCGACCGCTGTGGCCGTGGGTGTGGCGGTGCCGCCTGCGAGCGCGGACTCGCTGTTCGTCGAAGGCGACTCCCTGACCGTTGGCGCTTCTGCGGCCATCAAGCGCCACCTGCGCGCGGACTTCCGTCAGATCACAGTGGACGCCCAGGTCGGCCGCAACACCCCCACCGGGATCAGTCGACTGTCCGCCGGGCGTACTGCCTCGGTCTGGGTCGTCGCGCTCGGGACCAACGACGCCCCCAGTCCTGCGACCATGCGTCAACACGTCCGGACCGTCCTGAAACGTGCCGGCCACCGTCCGGTGTTGTGGGTGTCCGTGTGGCGCTCCCCGGCCTACTCGAAGGTCAACACGATGCTCAGCAGGCTGGATGCTGATTCGTCACAACTGTCGGTGCTGCGCTGGGACCAGTACATCAGGGCCAACCGTGGCCTGCTGGCCTCCGACCGCATCCACCTCACACCCGCGGGCTACGAGGTGCGCGGCCGACTCATCGCCGAGGCCGTCCGGGCTCTGCTGTCCCAGCGGTAAGGGGCTCTTCACAAAGCAACGTTTTGCGACTCGGGAGGCGCAATGTACGCCCGTCGCTGTGGGGAGCAGCACCTCACCCACCAGATCGCCCGATTCCTGCGAGGCGCGGGGCAATAGAGGCTGGAGGTTGGCCACGACCTTGGAGAAGCCACACGTTCGTTCTCCTACCTCGTGGACGACATCCAACCTCGCGGCCCCGGCTGGCTCACCGCCAGGCGGCGTGGAACCCGTGGGGTTTTCCGGCGCTTTGGTTGTCGGTTTTCCGCATCACTTGGTGGCGGGGCCACAGAGGGTGCCCGCACAGCCCGGCGCGTCACCGCAGATCTAACCCTTCTCGACACCTTGCAGGATGAGATTGGCATAGGCCTGACATCCCGCAGGATTCAGATGGATGCCGTCGGGATACAAACCCTCGGCCAAAACGCTGGCATTCCAGTCGATGACGTGCGCATTGGGCCAGCGGCCAGGCATCGAACGCAACCGCTGGTTCACAGCATCCTCAAAGGCGTACCTTTCCACCTCTGGAAGTTCGATCGTCATCCAGTACACCGCACGATCGGGACCCGCGGCGCGCATGATCCGGTCGAGCACCTTGTAGCCGAACGGGCCGTTGGTCCCGAGCGCCACGACCACGGTTCTCAAGGGCGTGCACTCGCACGTCCGTATCCGCCAGGCATGACCTCGCCCCCAGCATGACGGAGTCACCGATGGCATAGACCGGACCCTCAAGTACCGGGTCCGACAGCGGGTTGGCCAACGATAAGACCGCCTGCGGCGACGGCAGTCCGGCTTTGCCGCTGATCCACAGACCTGCCACCACGATCGCCAGGGTGGCCAGAACTCCCCCGAGAATCGTCGGCAGCCGCTGGGACAGCGGCTCGTCGTCGTGACCGCTCACGACGCCCGTGTCAGCCTAGGACGATCTGGTCGCCCGCGACCTCCACTGGGATGGATTCCAGACCGGTGGTAGCAGGACCCTGGACCACTGATCCATCCACGATGGAGAACTGCGACCCGTGGCACGGACAGACGATGACCTGGTTCTCAATCTGGTTCACCAGGCAGCCCTGGTGCGGACACACCGCACTGAGACCCACGTACTCCCCTGCTGTGGGCTGGGTGACGACCATCTTGGTATCCCCGGAGTCGACGATGATCCCGCCGTCGACCGGAACATCGCTGACCGCCGTCACCTCCTGCCCCGTCTGGGCGGGTGAGGTCGCAGGCGCCGCGCTCGTGCCGGCGGTCGGCGTGGTCGCGGTGTCATCACCGGAACTGCAGCCCACCAGTGCGACACCAGCAACGCCGATGGTTCCGGCAGTCAAAACGTTTCGTCTGGTCAGATCGGCCATTGGGTCTCCTCACGCTTCCCGCCAGCCTATGCGATCCCTGCGCGGGCACCGGCTCAGTCGGTGGCGTGTCTGGACTCAGGGCTTCAGCATCGGCGCCAGGAAGGTGCCCGTGTGGCTGGCCGGAACCTCGGTCACGGCCTCGGGTGTCCCCTGCGCCACGATCATGCCTCCGCCACTGCCGCCCTCCGGGCCCAGGTCGATGATCCAGTCGACGGTCTTGATCACATCGAGGTTGTGCTCGATCACGATCACCGTGTTCCCCTTGTCGACCAAGGAATGCAACACCGACAGCAATCGCCGCACATCCTCGAAGTGAAGACCCGTCGTCGGTTCGTCGAGCACGTACACCGTCCGGCCCGTGGAACGCCGCTGCAGTTCGCTGGCGAGTTTGACCCGCTGCGCCTCACCGCCGGACAGTGTGGGCGCCGGTTGGCCAAGGCGTACATACCCCAGGCCAACGTCAACCAGCGTCTTCAGATGACGATGGATCGCCGGGATGGCAGCAAAGAATTCCGCGGCCTCTTCGATCGGCATGTCGAGGACCTCGGCGATCGTCTTGCCCTTGTAATGCACTTCGAGAGTCTCGCGGTTGTAGCGTGCGCCGTGACATTCCGCGCAGGGCACGTATACGTCAGGCAGGAAGTTCATCTCGATGCGCAACGTGCCGTCACCGCTGCACGCCTCGCAGCGGCCACCTTTGACGTTGAAGGAGAACCTGCCGGGCATGTAGCCGCGGATCTTGGCCTCCTCCGTCTCGGCGAACAGCCTCCGGATGTGATCGAACACGCCCGTGTAGGTGGCCGGGTTGGATCGAGGCGTGCGACCGATAGGTCCCTGATCGACATGCACGACCTTGTCCAGAAGGTCCACCCCGGTGACAGCGCGATGCCGGCCCGGGACACTGCGCGCGGCGTGCAGCTCGCGGGCGAGAACGGTGTAAAGGACGTCGTTGACCAGCGTGGACTTGCCCGAACCCGACACACCTGTGACCGCGACCAGCACCCCCAGCGGGAAGTCCACCGTGACGTCCTGGAGATTGTGCTCCCGGGCGTTGTGCACCGTGAGCACCCGATTGGGATCGACCGGTCGTCGGATGCTCGGCACGTCGATCGCTTTACGCCCGGACAGGTAAGCACCGGTGATGGAGTCTTTGCTCTTGAGCAATTCCTTCAGAGGCCCGGAGACCACAACCTGCCCACCGTGCTCGCCCGCCGCCGGTCCGATGTCCACGACCCAGTCGGAGGCCCGGATCGTGTCCTCGTCGTGCTCGACCACGATCAATGTGTTGCCGAGGTCCCGCAGGCGGATCAGCGTTTCGATCAGCCGGTGGTTGTCACGCTGGTGCAGACCGATACTGGGCTCGTCCAGCACGTACAGAACGCCCACCAGACCGCTGCCGATCTGCGTTGCCAGACGAATGCGCTGGGCCTCTCCGCCTGCCAACGTGCCGGCCGCCCGGTCGAGCGTCAGGTAGTGCAGGCCCACATCGATGAGGAACCGCAACCGCGCGCTCACCTCCTTGAGGACACGCGCGGCGATCTGGGAGTCACGATCGTCGAGGGCGAGGTCGTCAAGAAACGTGGCACACGAGGCGATTGGCATGGCCGCGACTTCGGCGATGTTCCGGCCACCGATCGTGACCGCCAGGCTGAGCGGCTTCAGCCGCGCGCCGTGACAGGCGGGGCACGGGATGTCCCTCATGTACCCTGCGAAGCGCTCCCGCTGGCTATCCGATTCAGAGGTGGCGTGGCGGCGTTCCACGAACGGGATCACACCCTCCCATCCGGTGGCGTACTCCCGCTGCCGGCCGTACCTGTTGCGGTACCTCACGACGACCTGTTCACCTCGGCCGTGGAGCAGAACATGCTGGACGTCTTCGCCCAACTCCTCGAACGGCGTTGACATGTCGAAGTGCAATTCCTCGGCCAACGCCGAGATCAGGCGCTGGAAGTACTCCGACGAACTGCCGCCGGTCATCGGGGCCAGCGCTCCGTCCTCAAGGCTGAGGCCAGGATCCGGGATGACCAGTTCGGCGTCGACCTCCATGCGCGTACCCAAGCCGCCGCACTCCGCGCAGGCCCCGAACGGGGAGTTGAACGAGAAGCTGCGCGGCTCGAGTTCCTCGAAGCTCAACCCGTCGTCGAGGCACGCCAGGTGTTCACTGAATGTCACCTGTCGCTGCGGGTCGTCCTCCGCGAGATCCACCATGTCGATGACAACGACCCCGGATCCCAGGCGCAGGGCCGTCTCCACAGTGTCGGTCAAGCGGCGCCTGCCCGACGGCTTGGCGACCAACCGGTCCACCACCACGGAGATCGAGTGCTTCACCTGCTTGCGCAGCTTGGGCACAGAATCGAGCGGATAGGTGCGGCCATCGACCTCGGCGCGCGCGAAACCCTGGGTCTGCAACGAGCGGAAGAGGTCGACGAACTCGCCCTTACGTTCACGAACGATCGGCGCCAGGACCTGGAACCGTGTGCCCTCGGGCATCTGGAGGATCTGGTCGACGATCTGCTGTGGGGTCTGCCGCGATACGGGTTTGCCGCACTTGGGGCAATGCGGCTTTCCGATGCGGGCATACAGCAGTCGCAGATAGTCGTAGACCTCGGTGATGGTCCCCACTGTGGAACGCGGGTTGCGGTTGGTGGACTTCTGATCGATCGACACCGCTGGACTGAGGCCCTCGATGAAGTCCACGTCGGGCTTGTCGAGTTGCCCCAGGAACTGCCGGGCGTACGCCGACAACGACTCGACGTACCGCCGCTGCCCCTCGGCGAAGATCGTGTCGAAAGCCAGGCTCGACTTGCCCGAGCCGGACAACCCCGTGAACACGATCAGGGCGTCACGGGGCAACTCGACGTGGATGTCCTTCAGGTTGTGCTCTCGGGCACCCCGGACGATGAGTCGGTCCTGCACCTCACAAGGCTAACCTCGGGGTGCGACACCGCACGGGCAGAGTCCGGCTGTGGCTCACCGAGGGTGGGTAATAGCGTTCTCGGGTGGCCGACACCGCTGTGGACAGCACCGACAGGTACCGATTCTTCGCACGACCTTGGCTGGCTGCCCTGGCGCTCGCCTGGACGGTGGGGGTGATTGATGCGTATTCGTTCGAGGCCTACGGGGTTTTCACGTCCAATCAGGCGGGAAACCTCGTCGTCCTGGGTACCCAGCTTCCGCAGGACCCCGCCAGAGCCGGACTGGCTGCCCTTTCACTTCTCGGCGCGGTGGTCGGGGTGGCCGTCGCCAGCCTGATCCAACGCGCACTCCAGCGTCACGCATGGCTGCAGATCGCTGTGCCGATGCTGTTGATGATCGCGCTGATTCTGCTGACCTCATTCATGCGGCAGGTGCTCAACAGTCCCGCCACCATGCTGGTGCCCATCACCAGCATGGCCCTGGCCGGCCTCGCGACGGCCGTGCTGCGGGTGCCGGCGGTACGAGGCTGGATCACGGCAAACACCGGGGCGGTTCTCACGACAGTGCATACGGTGTTCGAGGGTCCGAAGGCCCGGACTTCCGGCGGTCAGCCCGTGCAGTCGGCCGTCATGATCACGCTGGGATTCCTGTGCGGTGCTCTGGCGTGGGGCTCGGGGATATTGGGTTCCAACGAACCGACCCTGCCTGCGCTTCTGCCGACCGCTGTGGCGGTGGGCCTGGCCGTGGCCAATGACATCAAGTCCCGCCCCAAACGGGTCTGATCCCGGACCGCGACAGGACTTTCACATCTGGCCCACGAGTAGATTCACTGCCATGACCTACACCGGAAAGACTCATGTGGGCGGGCCGGCAGACGTCCACGAGTTGGGGCAGTTGACGATCACCAAGCTGGCAGTCGGCCCCATGGACAACAACACCTACCTGCTGCGCTGCAGGCAGACCGGTGAGCAACTGCTGATCGATGCGGCCGCCGAGGCCGACCGCATCCTGGATCTCGTCGGCCCCGACGGTCTGGCCACCATCGTGACCACCCATGCGCACCCCGACCATTGGGGTGCTCTGGCGGAGGTCCGCAAACAGACGGGCGCGACGAGCGTGGCCCATGAGGTGGACGCAGCGGCCCTCGGCGACCTCGTAGATGCCACCGTCCGCGACCGGGACGTGGTCAGCGTCGGCCATGCTCTACGACGACCCGATGGGGCAGCCTCACCTGTTCACAGGAGACTGCCTGTTCCCCGGTGGCATCGGCAAGACGTGGACGCCTGAGGACTTCGACAACCTGCTGGCGGGCGTACGCACGCGAATCTTTGATGCCCTGCCCGATGAGACGTGGGTCTACCCCGGGCATGGCTGGGATACGACAGTTGGCGCAGAGCGGCCCTCGCTGCCCGACTGGGAAGCCCGCAAGTGGTGAACTCTTCGGGGTCGAAGGGCGGAATCAGCACTATCTCCGCGGCCGCGATGGGCGTGGGCGGCATGATGGGCGCCGGCCTCTACACGCTACTGGGACTGGCCGCTACGAGCACCGGCACGTGGCTGCCCGTTGCCTTTCTGTTGGCCGGCCTAGTCGCTGCCCTCAGCGTCTACTCCTACTCCAAACTCGGAGCCAAGTACCCCAGTCGGGGTGGCGCCGCCGAATTCCTACTCGAGGAGTTCGGCCAGGGTGTCATTTCCGGTGGCCTGAACGTGTTCCAGTACGTCGCCTATCTCATCGCGACGGCGCTCTACGCCGCAGGATTCGCCGAGTACGTCTCAATCGTCATGGGAGGTGACCTCCCGGCATGGGTTCCGAAGGCGATCGGCGCTGGCGTTGTTCTTCTCTTCATGTTCGTGAACATCATCGGGACGAAGTTGGTGGGCCGCGCCGAGACGGTCATCATCGGCATCGAGTCCGCAATCCTCATCGGCTTCGTCGCACTTGGCGTCACCAAAGCCGACTTCGGCAACATCACGTCCGGGGAGCACAGCAGCCTCGGTGTCCTGACCGGGGCGGCGCTGCTCTACGTCACGTATCAGGGCTTCGGTGTGGTCACCAATACAGCCGGCGAGATGTTGCAGCCCAACAAACAGTTGCCACGGGCGATGTTCAGCGCCTTGGCCATCGTGGCGGTGGTCTACCTGGTGGTGAGCAGCCTCGTGGTGGCCCTGGTCCCTTTGAACGAGATCGAGGCGGACGCGGGGCACGTCCTCGCCGATGCCGGGCGGGCGGTCCTGGGCACAGCCGGATTCGTGATCATCTCAACGGCGGCGATCCTGGCGACGGCTTCCGCGGTGAACGCCACGATCTTCGCCGCTTCGAACATCGGATACGACGTTGCCCGCAACAAGCAGATCTCGGCATCCCTGACGCGGACCGTCTGGAAGTCTGCTCCCCTGTCGCTGTTCATCAGCGCCTCCGTGACGGTCGTCTTCGTTTTGTTCTTCCCACTCTCGGCGGTCGGCCAGATGACCAGCCTTGCTTTCCTGGTGGTCTACGGGGCGGTGAGCCTGGGCCACCTGCGGTTGCGAAAGCACACCGGTGCTGCGGCCTGGCCCCTCATCGGCGCAGTTGTGTTCAACGCCGCGCTGTTCGTGGCGCTGTTGATCGACGCCATCCGCAGCGGCTCCCCTGCCACGTGGATCACTTTGTTGGCCGCACTGATCGGGAGTTTTGGTTTTGAGGCCTGGTTCCTGCGCCGCTCCGCGACGGCCCGCTGAGTGTCGGCAGGCGTCAGTTTCAGGCAGTCCGGTCCGGGTCACTGCGATCGACCACCCGCTCGTGGATCAGACTGGCGATCACGGTCACGCTCAAGATGGCAACGATCACCGCCAGACTGGTCCAGTTCGAGATCACCGGCACGTCATAGGGCTCGCCGTCGTTGAGGAACGGCAGGGAGTTCTCATGCATCGCCTCGAGG
>JALOLM010000193.1 GCA_025455985.1 Candidatus Nanopelagicales bacterium
GGCCAGAATCACGAACGGTTCGCGCAGGCGGCGGACCTTGCGTTCGAATCGCTGAAGCGACAGAGCCTCACGGAATCCACGGTCCTGCAGAAGTGCCAGGACCGAACCGATCGCGTACGCCCACGCGATGACGCTCAGGTAGATGCTGACGATCACCCACGCCCGCTGGGCGGTCGTGAAGGCGAAGGGAATCTCTCCGAACCCGATCGTCGTCGCGGTGTAACTCATGAAGTAGAACGCCTCGAACGGGTCCATGTACCAGGTGTTCCCGTCGGCATCCACCCCCGGCATGAGAGTCAGGCCCACCGTGCTGATCGTCAGCAGGATGATCAGCACGATCAGCGGCAGGCGCATCCTGCGCAGGACCAGGAAGATGGCCGTGGACGACGGCCCGGTGGGGACTACCCGGCGTGGTGGCGGACCGGCGGCAGACACGTCACTGGCGCCGGAACGAGACGGTCTCGACCACCAGCAACGTCACCGAGATGATGTTGGCGAGCAGGGCGCCGCCGGAAAGTGAGACGACGCTGGAGATCTGTTCGGTGGTCAACATCTCGCCACCGGAGACGTTGTCGAAGTAAGCCCAGAGGCTGGCGGCCGCCACGAGTTGAAGAGACGCCACCAGGCTGGTCGCCAGATGGATGGCTCCGATCTGCGTGCGGTCGCCGAACTTCATCACCAGCGCGATGAGGTTGACGATCACAGCGGCGAACAGCTCGATCTCGTTGTGTACGCGAGGATCGTCGATCGGCCCGACGAAGAACCCGAAATTCAGGGTCGCGGCGAGCACGACGAAGAACCCGAAGACGACCTTCTCGAAGTTCACCGGCTCACCACCCCCCTTCCGTGCGTGAGTGTACTGGCTGCGTTGGGTTGTGGTGCCTTGTGCGCGCTCTCCCCCGCCGGCCGCGTGGAACCCATGGGGATTTCCCCATCCCGGCACGGAAAGACCGTCGAACCGTACCCGCCCGGCCGCGCCCACGCAGATCGGGGAGCGGTTGAACGCGTGGGAACGCTAACGTCCTGCACAAACGCTCCCGGATGCGACTTTCGCTAACGGCTGAGCAGGCCCAAGCCCCCTACCCCAGCGCCAGACCGGCTCCCACCACGACCAACACCGAAACCACGATCTCCACCGCCCCGATCACCGCGGGCCGAGCGCCGGCCGGAACCACGAACGCTCGCAAAGCCGCGGCACCGAACGGCAGCAGCAGCCACGGCGAAATCAGACCCATACCCAGCGCCGCGACGTGGAACACCCGGGACGCGATCGCCCAGCGCCGGTCGTCGGCCTCGCGGATCAGCGACTTGACGTGCAGGACCGATCCGGTGAAGAAGACCAGGCAGATCAGGGCCGCCCACCAGGCATCAGCCGCCGCAGCCTTCCCGACCCCCAGCGCCGGGGAGTCGGTGACTATCCCGTACATCAAAGGCACTGCGAGGCTGGCCTGGGCCACGAGCAGCAGGTCGTTGCCCGCGCCGCGTTCATGCCCGGTACGGGTCAACCAGACGCTGACCACCCACAGGGCTCCAAGCACAGCCCCGACCCACAGCAGCCATGGACGCAGGGCGAGCAGGACCAGTGAAGGCACTGCCGCCATGACCAGCCACGGCACGGCATCGCGCAGTTCCCGCTTCGCCAACCGGGACCAGGTCCCGCGCCGCCAGCGGATGACAACTGCCCGGCCCAGGTAGTAGCTGGCCGGATACGCGAGGATCCAGGCCACCGCGAAAAGTCCGCCCGTGGCCGACCAACCGACCGTGACGAACCCCAGCAGCAGGGGAACGACCAGGAACGCCCAGGCCCCGTGCTGGCCTGGGATCGCCAGGCGCACGGAGCGAGGTGAGGACTGGGCGGTCGCCGTGGTCACGGACCTCCGACCTTCTCCCAACCCCGGCGCGGCTCGCGGTTACCCGCGTCGTGGGGGCCGCGGTCGCGGTACACCACGTAGGGACGGAAGACGTATCCGAACGGCGCGCTGAACGCATGCACCAGGCGGGTGAACGGCCACACGATGAACAGCGCCATACCGGCCAGAGCGTGGATCTTGAAGGCCAGCGGCGCCGAGGCCATCAACTGCCCCTGCGGGTCGAAGTAGAAGATCGACCGGAACCACACCGACACGTCCTCGCGGTAGTTGTGCCCGTCACCGAGAACGCCGGCTCCGGACAGTGTGGCCACGATTCCAAGCAGGATGGCTGCGAGCAGGAAGATGTACATGACCTTGTCGTTCTTGGTCGTCGCAGCGAACACCGGACCCACCGTGCGCCTGCGGTAGATCAGCATCACGATGCCGAACAGCGTGGCGGCACCGGCGAAGGCGCCGAGCAGGACGGCGAAGAAGTGGTAGGTATCCTCCGAGATGCCCAACCCGTCGGTCCACGCCTGCGGAATCAGCAGTCCCACGATGTGTCCACCGACCACCGCCAGGATGCCGAAGTGGAAGATGGGGCTCGCGATCCGGATCAGCTTGCGCTCGTACAACTGGCTCGAGCGGGTCGTCCAGCCGAACCGGTCGTAGCGGTATCGCCAGATCATGCCCACCACGAAGACCGCGATGGTGACGTACGGAAGGACGTCCCACAGAAGGATGTCCACTGTGCTCAGGCTCGTGTCGGATGCCACTGCTTCCAACGCCTTCATCTGCGTGCTCCTGTCAACTCGATCCCGAACGGTTCCAGCCCGACTTGTTCCACTGGCGGTCCATGGGTGGCGATGGCGGCCATGCGCTCCTCGATCTCCGCAGTCACCTCGGGCAGCGTCGCAACCACTGACTGCAGCACGAGGGCGTACGGGGACTCCATGGACTGCAGGGCCGAGTACAGCAGATTGACCGCGCCGACGTGCTCAGCCAGCAGCGCATCGCCGGTGAGCGGATCACCGATTGCGGCGAACTCAAGGACCACCGCCAGGTGATCGGCGAGTTCAGCGTCACCAGCATCGAAGCCGGCCTCGAGATAGGCCTGCTTGAAATGCAGGATCGCAAGACCGCGGTTGCGGGTGTCCCCATGCGTCCAGTAGGTCAGGTACGGGCAGGCCTTGCGCTTCATGTCGAAGGTCTGGACGTACTCGCGGCGGACCTGCATGGGATCCATGCCGCGCAGCCACTCGATGAACTCGTTCAAGGGCGCCCCCAGCACCGGCGGCAACTCGGCCACGGCGGCGACCAGATCCGGCAGCCGTTCGGTCAGACGCTCGTCGGGGTACCAGAGCAGCCAGGACGCTGCCAGTCTCGTGACTGCGAGGTCGTGGGCGGAGGTCATCAGTCCTGCTCCTTCGGCGGAACCTTGGGCATGCCCAGCGGCACTCCCACGCCGTCCCAGTTGAGCAGATTCACCCGGGCGTCACGCTGCTCGGAAGGCACGATCGTCTCCGACTGCTGGCGCTGGGCCAGCGCGTGGAACGTCTCCACGGCCACCGGCACCGGCCGGCCGGACGCTTCGCCGAACGGCCCCTGCTCGTACATCCCCGGAGCCCCTTCGTAGTCCAGGGCGCAGGCGAGTTCCTCGAGTTGCTCGGCGGTCTCGGTGTGCGCCTCGGGGATCACGTAGCGGTCCTCGTACTTGGCGATCGCCAGCAACCGGTAGAGGGTGTACATCTCCTCCTCGGACAGACCCACCGCGGCCGGAATGGACGCGTCCGTGGGATTGCCCAGGTTGCTGTCGCGCATGAAGGCTCGCATGGCCGCGAGCACGCCGAGGCTGTGCTTGACCGGCACCACATCGCCGGCGGTGAACAACTCGGCTAGGTACTCGATCGGGATCCGCAGGGCGTTCAGCGCACCGAACAGGTTCCCGGCGTTCTCGGCGTCGTTGCCGGTCTCGCGCAGCGCGTCGACCACCGGCGACAGCGGCGGGATGTACCAGACCATGGGCATCGTGCGGTACTCCGGGTGCAGCGGCAGGGCCACCTTGTACTTCTTGGCCAATGCGTAGACCGGGGACTTGCGGGCCGCGGCCAGCCAGTCCTGCGGAATGCCGTCGCGAAGGGCTTGCGCTGCCACCTCCGGGTCGTTGGGGTCCAACAACAGGTCCAGCTGGGCCTCGTAGAGATCCTGCTCGTTCTCCGTCGCAGCGGCCTCCGTGACGCGGTCGGCGTCGTAGAGGAACAGCCCGATGTAGCGCAGACGCCCGACGCAAGTCTCAGAGCACACGGTCGGCAGACCCACCTCGATACGCGGGTAGCACAACGTGCACTTCTCGGCCTTGCCGGTCCGGTGGTTGAAGTAGACCTTCTTGTACGGGCAGCCGGTCACGCACATACGCCAGCCGCGGCAGGAGTCCTGGTCGACCAGAACGATCCCGTCCTCACTGCGCTTGTACATCGCGCCCGAGGGGCAACTGGCCACACACGCTGGGTTCAGGCAGTGTTCGCAGATCCGCGGCAGGTAGAACATGAACGCCTGCTCGAACTCGAGCTTGACGCGGTCGCCGACCTCCCCCTTGATCTTCTGCAGCACCGGGTCGTTGGGCGCCAGTTCCGGACCGCCAGCCAGGTCGTCGTCCCAGTTGGCCGACCACTCGATCTTCATCGGCTTGCCGGTGATCAGCGACTTCGGCCGGGCCACCGGGGTGTGCTCGCCCAAAGGCGCGGAGATCAGGTTGTCGTACTCGTAGGTCCACGGCTCGTAGTAATCGCGCAGCTCGGGCAGTTTCGGGTTCGTGAAGATGGTCGTCAGCCGGTGCCAACGGCTCCCCGAGCGCAGCTTCAACTTGCCGCGCTTGGTGCGGACCCAGCCGCCCTTCCACTTCTCCTGATCCTGGTAGGTGCGCGGGTACCCCTGGCCGGGGCGGGTCTCGACGTTGTTGAACCAGACGTACTCGACGCCGGCACGGTTGGTCCACGCCTGCTTGCAGGTGACCGAGCAGGTGTGACACCCGATGCACTTGTCGAGGTTCATCACCATGCCCATCTGGGCCATAACCTTCATGCGAGGGCCTCCTCAAGGATGTTCGTGGTTGCGGAATGGAATGCGCGAGGATCCATCAGTACTG
>JALOLM010000013.1 GCA_025455985.1 Candidatus Nanopelagicales bacterium
GTGTGCCGGGTGGTCTGTGGCCGCGACGAGGTGATCGCCACCGGCTGACCTACCAGCGCATTGGTGAGCGTGGACTTGCCCACGTTGGGCCGCCCCACGAGGATCGCAAACCCGGATCGGCTCATGTGGTCAACTCCGCCAGAACGGTCCCTCGCGCGTCGCAGTGCCACACGGGGATCCCACCGCCTGCCAGATCAGCCAACGCCGCCAGTTCCGGTGACTCTCCTGCCACCACCACGGCCGCCTCCGCGCCGCGGGCCCCGGCCGCCACTGCCTGCGCCACCGCCAGGTCCAGTGCGCTGATCTGCAGACTGGGCAGACTCACTGTGGCCGAGGCGTAACTGCGGCCGGTCTCGTCACGTACCGCCGCCCCTTGCGCTGCGCCGATGCGCCCCCGCGCGGCTCGGGCCAGTGCCAGCAGCTTCTCGTCTTCTGGGGTCATCACGAGCCCTCCGTCAGGTCGGGCATCTTCTCCACGAGGACGGTCCCGATACGGTTGCGGCGTCCCGCCGCCTTCTCCGCCGTCAGGCGGTACCCGTCGATGTCCACGTGGGTTCCAGGGATGGGGACGACGCCGAGCCTACGTGCCAGCAGCCCGCTGACGGTGTCGACATCGTCGGCTTCGCTGCTCACCGCGATGGGCACCAGCGCAGCCAGGTCGTCCACTGGCAGTCGGGCGCTGACCCGGTACCGGCCACCGGCCAGCGTTTGAACGTCGGGGGTCTCACCGGTGTCGTACTCGTCGGCGATCTCCCCGACGATCTCCTCGAGGATGTCCTCGATCGTGACCAGCCCGGCAGTGCCGCCGTACTCGTCCACGACGATCGACATGTGGACCCGCGCCGCCTGCAGGTCGCGCAGCAGGTCGTCGGCGCGCTTGCTGTCGGGCACGAAGTGGGCCTGCCGCATGACGGTGTCCACCCGCTCCTTACTCTCGGCGTTGCGCTGCTCGAACGTCCGGCGGGCGATGTCTTTGAGGTAGACGACCCCGACGATGTCGTCGAGGTTGTCGCCGATCACCGGGATCCGCGAGAAGCCTGACCGCAGGCCCAGAGACAGTGCCTGCCGGAGGGTCTTGGTGCTCTCGATCCAGACCATCTCGGTACGCGGCACCATCACCTCGCGCGCGATGGTGTCGCCGAGCTCGAACACCGAGTGCAGCATCTGGCGCTCGTCGTCCTCGATCACCGCGTCGGCGCCGGCTTGGTCGAGCAGTTCCCGCAACTCGGCCTGGCTCACGAAGGGCCCCTGGCGATAGCCCTTACCCGGCGTGATGGCATTGCCGATCAGGATCAGCAGGCTGGTCAACGGACCGAGTAGTCCGGCCAGGAAGCGTGACGGCCCGGAGGCGGCAAGTGCCACGGGTTCGGCGTTCTGTTGGGCGAGTGTGCGCGGGGCGACCCCCCAGACGACATAGCCCACCAGCAGCATGATCAGCACGGGTGCACCCACCTGCCACCAGGCCGGACCGTCGATGGTTTCTATGCCGATCAGGGTCGCCAGCCCGATCGCTGTGGTCGAGCACAGCAGGCGCAGGAACAGCAGCACATTCACGTACCGCGGGCGGTCCTCGACAATGACCTTCAGACCTTTGGATCCGCGGACGCCGGCTTCCACCAGCTCCTCGGCGCGGGGCCGCGACACCCTGGTGATGGCGGTCTCCGCGGCGACCAGCAGACCCGCGAGAACCACCAGAACCAGGGCTACAAGAACCTGCACCAGCACGTCACCGAACTGCATCAGCGCGTCGGCTCCGAGTCCCACTCGCCGAGCAGTCGCCGCTGCAACCCGAACATCAGGCGCTCCTCGTCGGGTTCGGCGTGGTCGTACCCGAGAAGATGCAGGATCCCGTGGGTGAGTAGAACCCCGAGTTCCAGGCGCAGATCATGACCGGCGGAACGCGCCTGTTTGTCGGCGACGTCCGGGCAGATGACCACGTCTCCGAGCAACCCCTCCGGCGGCGGCTCGTCATCACGCGGCGGCGTGAGTTCGTCCATCGGGAAGCTCAGCACATCCGTTGGCCCGGGCTCGTCCATCCAGCGCACGTGCAGGTCGGTCATGGTCGGCACGTCGACGAACACCACCGACAGTTCAGCTCCCGGGTGGATCCGCAACCGGTCGAGGAGGAACCGGGCCTGCGCGCCGATCGACTCGATGTCGATCTCGGCCTCGGTCTCGTTGACGACGTCGATGCTCATGAGGACTGCTCGTAACGGCCGTAAGCGTCCACGATCTTGCCCACCAGTTTGTGACGGACGACGTCGGAGCTGGTCAACTCGCAGAACTCGACGTCGTCGATACCCGACAGGATGCCCTGCACGACCCGCAGCCCGCTGCTCGTGCCACCGGGCAGGTCGACCTGGGTCACGTCACCGGTGACCACCATCGTCGAGCCGAAACCGAGCCGGGTCAGGAACATCTTCATCTGCTCGGCGGTGGTGTTCTGCGCCTCGTCGAGAATGATGAAAGCGTCGTTGAGCGTCCGCCCGCGCATGTAGGCCAGCGGGGCGACCTCGATGGTTCCGCTGGTCATCAATTGCGGGATCCGGTCCGGGTCGATCATGTCGTGCAGCGCGTCGTACAAAGGCCGCAGGTAGGGATCGATCTTCTCGCTGAGGGTGCCCGGCAGGAAGCCGAGGCGCTCCCCGGCCTCGACCGCCGGACGGGTCAGGATGATCCGGTTGATCGCCTTGCTCTGCAGCGCCTGGACCGCCTTTGCCACCGCCAGATACGTCTTGCCCGTTCCTGCCGGGCCGATCCCGAACACGATGGTGTTGGCGTCGATCGCGTCCACGTAGCGCTTCTGGTTCAGCGTCTTCGCCCGGATGGCCTTACCCCGGGTGGACAGGATGTTCGCGGTCAGCAACTGCGAGGGCGACAGGCTGCGGTCGGCACGCAGCATGGCCACTGAACGTTCGATGGCGTCGGTGGTCAGCGGCTGGCCGGTGCGCAGGATGGACAACATCTCCGCGATCACCTGCTCGGCCAGGCCGATCTCGGTCACGTCTCCAGACAGATGGATCTCGTTGCCACGCACGAGCACGTCCACCTGCGGGAAGTCCCGTTCGAACTGGCGCAGGTTCTCGTCGTTGGCCCCGAGCAGGGCGACCATGGGATGGGTGTTCGGCACGACGATCGTGCTGGACACCACCGCCTGATCGGTTGCGCGTTCGGTCATCCGGGCGGCCACTTCATCTGCCTGCCACCGATCACATGGGCGTGTACGTGCCCCACTTCCTGGCCACCGAGGGGGCCGGTGTTGAACACGACCCGAAAGCCGTCGCCGAGTTCCTCCTGGGCCGCAACCTCATTGACCACCCGCATGACCTCAGCCATCAATTCGGGCACGGCCGACAGCGTCGTGACATCAGCATGGTGTTCGCGCGGGATGACCAGGACGTGGACCGGCGCCACCGGGTTCAGATCCCGGAAAGCCACGACGGCGTCCGACTGAGTGACGACCTCGGCCGGAATATCACCGGCGGCGATCGCACAGAAGATGCAGGACATATCAGCGATCATGGCACGTTCCACGCATGATCTCGAAACCCCTTATCCACACGCAGGCGGCCGCTGCGGCCGTCGAGGTCCGCATGATGGTTTCCCCGAGGTTGACCGCGACGGCGCCTTGCTGGCTCATGGCATCGACCTCCCCGTCGGTCAGCCCCCCTTCAGGGCCGACGACAACAGTCAGCGGCCCGTCCGGGATCGGCGTGGTGAACAGACTGGCCGGTGCGTCTTCATGCAGCACGAGAGCTGGCCCCTGCACGCTGGGAACACCCTCGAGCAGATCACCGACATCGGGCAGGTACGCCCGCCTGGACTGTTTGCCGGCCGCGCGTGCGACCCGGCGCCAGCGTTCAACCTTGCGCTCACCCTTGCCACGCCAATCCGCCACCGTGCGCGCCGAAGCCCAGGGGATGATCCGGCTGACCCCCGTCTCGGTCATGAGTTCCACCGCGGTGTCGGCGCGTTCCCCTTTGGGAATCGCCTGCACCACCGTCAGTTCCCGGGGAGCGGGTCGCTGTTCGCGCCGAACGACCTCCACACTCAGTCCCTGTGTGCGATCGGCGGTCACCACTGTGCAGTGCGCCATGCCGCCGGCGCCATCGCTGACCAGCACGTCCTGACCGGGCTTGAGCCGAAGCACCGCAACCGCGTGCCGGCCCTCGTCGGAGCCGATGCTGAACGCCCCGGAGGCGGGCAAGGTATCGACGTAGAACAGCGGTGCGGTCATTTGCCGCTGAACGCCTCCTTGATGCGCCCGAACAGACCAACCGGGTGCTCGGTGACGGCAGGTTCGACGTGCTCCTCGTCGCGCAGGACGGCCAGTTTCTCCAGCAGCTCCCGCTGCTCGGTGTCGAGTTTGGTCGGGGTCTTGACGTCGATGTGGACGTGCAGGTCCCCCCGACCGGAGCGTTGCAGTTTCGACGCGCCCAGGCCCCGCAGCGTCTGCACGTTCCCGCTCTGCGTACCCGACCGGATGTCGATCTTCTGCTCGCCGTCCAGGGTCTGCAGCGGGATCACCGTGCCCAGTGCCGCCGCGGTCATCGGGATGCTCAGGTGGACATGCAGATCGTTGCCCTGACGCTCGAATACCGGGTGCGGCTTCTGGACGATCTCCACATAGACGTCACCGGCCGGACCGTTGCCCGGGCCCACTTCACCCTTGCCCGACAGCAGTAGTCGGGTACCGGTTTCAACCCCTGCGGGGACCTCGACCTTGAGGGTCTCACGGGTCCGCACGCGACCATCGCCGGCGCACTCCGGGCACGGCGACGGATTGAGATTGCCGTAACCCTGGCATTGCGGGCAGGCGCGCGAGGTCATGACCTGCCCCAGGAAGGTGCGCTGCACGTTCTGCACCTCACCTCGACCGCGGCACATCGGACACGTCGCGAGGTGCGCACCTTCGGCTGTGCCGGCGCCCCGGCAGGTCGGGCACCCCACGGCAGTGTCCACGGTGATGTCCTTCTCCGTGCCGAAGACTGCCTCGGCCAGATCCAGTTCCACGCGCAGCAATGCATCCTGGCCGCGACGCTGCCGCGGTTTGGGCCCGCGCGATCCACCGCCTCCGCCACCGCCGAAGAACGAGTTCATCAGGTCCTCGAAGAGGTTCTCGGTACCGAACCCGGCACCCCCGCCGCCCTGCGCGCCGGCGCGTGGGTCGTGGCCCAGGTCGTACATCTGCCGCTTCCGGGCATCGGAGAGCACCTCGTAGGCGGCGGTCACATCCTTGAAGCGCTCGTGCGTGCTGGGGTCTGGGTTCACGTCGGGGTGCAGTTCCCGCGCGAGTTTGCGATACGCGCGCTTGATCTCCTCGGGTGTCGCATCGCGGGCGACCCCGAGGGTCTGGTAGTAATCGGCTGCCATTCCTATTCCTTCACTCGCCTATTGGCTCAGGATCCGGCCCAGGTACCGGGCGACCGCCCGGACCGAACCCATCGTGCCCGGGTAGTCCATGCGCGTCGGGCCGAGCACCCCGATGTGCGCGACGCTCTGGGAGTGGGGACCGTAGCCCGTGGTCACCACCGCAGATGTCGCCAAACCAGCCACCTCGTTCTCCGAACCGATCCGGACCGTCAGATCGTCGTGATGGCCCACTTCCTGCAACAACCGCAGCAGGACAACATGTTCCTCCAGGGCTTCGAGCACCGGACCCACCGTCCAGCTGTAGTCCTCACCGAAGCGGGTCAGGTTGGCCGTGCCCCCCATGACGATCCGGTCCTCACGCCGTTCCACGACCGTCTCCAGAAGGCTGGCCAGCACGCTGGTCGCCAGCGGCCGGTACTGGGCGGGCGTTTGGTCGGGAATGGTGGCCACAGCATCTGCCACCGCCGTGAAGGACTTGCCGGCCACGGCCGCGTTCAGGCGCGACCGCAGGTCCATCAACGCTTCATCGGTGACCTCGATCGGGCTCTCCACCATGCGTTGCTCGACCCGGCCAGTGTCGGCGATGACCACCAGGAGCACCCGCCGTGGCGCCAGACCCACGATTTCCACGTGCCGCACCCCGCTGCGAGTGAGCGTTGGGTACTGCACGAGGGCCACCTGATGGGTCAGCTGGGCCAACAGCCGCACAGTGCGCTGCATGACGTCGTCGAGATCGACCGCTGAATCGAGGAACTGGTGGATCGCGCGGCGCTCGGCCGGGGACAGCGGCTTGATCTGGGCGATCCGGTCCACGAACAGCCGGTACCCCTTATCGGTGGGAACCCGGCCGGCACTGGTGTGCGGGGCCACGATGTAGCCCTCTTCCTCCAGCACCGCCATGTCATTGCGCAGGGTCGCCGAACTCACCCCGAAGTTGTGGCGCTCTGCCAGCGCCTTCGAGCCGACTGGTTCACGGGTGGCCACGTAGTCCTCGATGATGGCGCGCAGGACGTGGAGTTTGCGGTCGTCCATGCTCACCCTTCGCTACTCGTGGCCCCGAGTTAGCACTCGGCGCTCCTGAGTGCCAGTGTACGTCGCGTTGCGGACTCCCCGCCCGCGCGCAGGCGGCGCACACTGCCGTCCAACCGTGGAATCCGTACCCCGGACGCGGCTAAGGTGCGGCCATGACCACTCAGGGACCCGAAGACTGGGACGACGGTTCGAACTACCAACCGAACAGCGGGCCGCCCAACCCGAACCAGTCCTCGCCTCCCCCTCCGCCCCCGCCACCTCCCGGTTACAGCCAGCCTCCCGCCCCGATGCCCGGGTACGGCCAGCCCCAACCGACCGGTCAGGACTCCAAGAGCGTCGCTGCTCTGGCCACCGGCATCCTGGCCGTGCTTCTGAGCATCTTCTGCGCGCTGTTGTCCATCCCGCTGGGAATCGCCGCGATCGTTCTGGGAGTTCAAGGCCGCAAAGGCATGAGGGCCCAAGGCCGACCAGCAGGCATGGCCACGACAGGTCTGGCGCTGGGGATTTTCGCCCTCGTGCTCGTCATCGGTCTGTGGGTGGTCCTGGCAGCACTGAGCAGCACGAGTTCCTGAACCAAGGGCGCACGCTAAGTCACCAGTGGGTGCCCGGACCCGCGACGGCGTCGCTCGGCACCCGGACAAATCCCACACTTCACCGTGCTGCGGGTCTATCCTGATCGCGCTCGGAAGTACCGGTCCAAGCAGGCATTTGACGACCCCCGACCACAAGTGAGGCACCAATGTCCCAGAATCCTCCTCCCCCTCCCCCGCCGCCTCCTCCACCTGGTGGCATGCCAGCCGGCGCGTCAACAGCCGGTCCCACCGGCAAGTACGCCAGCTGGTTCAGCCGCGTGCTGGCCTACATCATCGACGTCATTCCCCTGGCCCTTCTCAACGGCATCGGCTACCTGGTCGCAGCACCCAGCACCAAGACCGTCACGACCGAAGCAGGTATTCAGATCACCACGACCACTGGCCTTGGGGTCGGGTTCTGGCTGTTCTGGGCGCTGGGAATCATCTACTGGATCTACAACAAGGGCTACCGCGAAGGCACCACCACCCAATCGATCGGCAAGAAGGTCATGGGCATGCACACGGTGGGCGAGCACACAGGGCAGCCCATCGGGTTCGGCACCGCCTTCGGCCGGCTGATCCTGCTCTACATCGACTTCGCCATCTGCTACATCGGTGTGCTGTGGCCGCTGTGGGACAAGAACAACCAGTGCCTGCTTTCAGACAAGATCACCAAAGCCGTGGTCTACAAGGACTAGGAGAACACCATGTCGCAGTTCCCCCCGCCTCCCCCGCCTGAGGGGCAACCGCCCCGGCCTCCAGGTGGCACGTCCGTACCGCCTCCGGGTGGAATGCCGCCCGGCGCCGGCGGTCCTCCGCCCCCACCACCACCTCCGCCTCCCGGCCCGCCAGGCGGGATGCCGCCGGGTGCAGGTGGACCTCCGCCACCTCCGCCTCCCCCACCTGGTGGTGGCTACCCGCCGCCCGGTAACTACCCGCCCGGAGGGATGCCACCAGGCGGTGGTTATCCGCCCGGAGGGATGCCCCCTGCGGGCGGTCGTGCCTTCTCGGTGGGAGACGCCTTCGGCTACGGCTGGAAGAAGTTCACCGAGAACATCGGGCCGATCCTGATCGCGATGCTGGTGTTCATGCTCATCGGGGCTGTGATCTACGGATTGCAGTTCTTCTTCCAGAGCCTGACCACCCCGGAGACCACTGTCATCTCCGGTGAGAGCGGTTTTGTGGTCCAGCAGTCCGGCGGCGGGTTCCTGGCCGCCATCGTGTCTCTGATCTTCTCGCTCGTGGGCTTCGTCTGGAGTTACATCGTCCAGGCGGCGTTCGCCCGCGGTGGTCTGGCACTGACTGAGGGCCGCAAGCTCGAGCTGGGCGAGTTGCTCACGTTCGACCGCATCCTGCGGATCATCGGTGCCGGCATCCTGCTCAGTATCGGTGTGTTCATCGGCATCCTGCTGTGCATCCTGCCCGGCTTGCTGGTCGCGTTCTTCGGGTCGTTCTACGTGTACTTCATCCTCGACCAGAACCTGGGCGCGATCGATTCGCTCAAGGCGAGCTTCGGCTTCGTGAAGGACAACTTCGGCAGCCTGCTGCTCCTGCTCGTGCTGACGATGATCGCGATCTTCGTCGGGGCGCTGCTGTGCGGTTTGGGTCTGTTCGTGGCCGTCCCGGTTTGTGTCATCGCGCAGGCATACGCCTACAAGGTGCTTCGAGGCCAGCCCGTGGCTGCCTAGTCCCACCCCAGCAGGACACCCACGACGGCGTCCGCCAGCATCCGGCCCGCACGGGTCAGACGCAGGCGGGCGCCGTCGGCGTTCTCCAGAAGACCACGTCCGCGCAGTTGCGCGATGGCGGCTTCGTCGAAGTCCGCCGGGTCCAGACCCTCGGCCAGCCGTACCTCCAGCATCACCTGCTCCAACCGGCGCTGCGCCGGGGTCAGGATCTCGCGCCCTGCGGCAGGGCTGTGCCCAGCAGCCAGCATCGACTGATACGTCGCGGGGCGTTTGACGTTCCACCAGCGCACCCCGTCGACATGTGAGTGAGCCCCGGGGCCGAAGCCCCACCAATTGTCGCCGCGCCAGTAGCCCAGGTTGTGGTCACAGGCGCCTGCCGGCCGGGCCCAGTTCGAGATCTCGTACCACGACAGACCGTGGGCCGACAACACCTCGTCGGCGACGTCGTACTGTTCAGCAGCCGTGTCCGGGACCGGTGCCGGCACCTCGCCCCGGCGGACCTGACGTGCCAGTGCCGTGCCTTCCTCCACGCCGAGGGCGTAGGCGGAGATGTGATCCGGCTCAGCGCTCAACGCAGTGAGCACCGTCTCCTGCCACGAGGACGTCGACTGTCCCGGGATGCCGTAGATGAGGTCCAGGCTGACATGGTCGAAGCCGGCAGCCCGGGCCGCCTGCGCGGCAGCCACGGCTGCCCCAGGCGTGTGCTGGCGTTGCAGGATCTGCAGGGCGCCCGCATCCGCGCTCTGCATGCCCAGGCTAAGCCGGGTCACGCCGGCCTCGAGCCACGCTGCAAGCGCTGCCGAGGTGACGTTCTCAGGGTTGGCCTCCATGGTCACCTCGGCGCCGTCGGCTATTCCGAAGTCCTCACGTAGTCCTGACAGCAAGGCCGCGAGGTCGGCTGGTGGCAGTAGCGAGGGTGTCCCGCCACCGACGAACACCGAGGACAGCGGACGTGGCTCGGTGACGGCGACCGCCAGTTGCACCTCGCGCAGCACCGCCTCCACATAGGCGTCGAAGCGGAAACCGCCGATCTCATTGGCGGTGTAGGTGTTGAAGTCGCAGTATCCGCAGCGCGACGCGCAGAAGGGGATGTGGACGTACGCCCGCAGCGGGAGCTGCCAGTCCAGCCCCGCAGGCAGCGCCCCGTCCGCAGGAGCGGGGTCACCATCGGGCAGGGCGGGCATGGATCCAGTCTCGCACTGCGGAACTGGCGCTGATCCGGGCATAGCGAAGGGGCGGCACCGGCAGGCACCGCCCCTTCGTCAGCTGGAATCAGGAGTACATCGCGTCCAGGATGTCGCGGTTCTTCTCCTCCACGACCTTGCGCTTGACCTTCAGGCTCGGGGTCAACTCGCCCTCCTCAACGGTGAAGTCGCGGTCGAGGATCTCGAACTTCTTGATCGTCTCCCACTTGTTCAGCTTCGAGTTCAGCTCGTCGATCGACGCCTGGATCTCCTTGCGCATCTCCGGGTCCTTGGCGATGTCGGCCATCGCCGCACCGGCCTTGCCGTGCTCAGCAGCCCAGGCAGCCGCGGCGTCCGGGTCCAGGGTGATGAGCGCACTGGCGAAGTTGCGGTCGTTGGCGTGCACCACCATGTTTCCGGCCAAACCACAGACGGCCTTGAACTGGCTCTCGATCGCCGACGGCGCGATGTACTTGCCGCCCGAGGTCTTGACCAAGTCCTTCTTACGGTCGGTGATCCGCACCCGGCCCTTCTCGTCGATCTCGCCGATGTCACCGCTGGCGAACCAGCCGTCGCCGGGGAAGACCTCGGCGTTGGCCTCGGGCAGATTGCGGTAACCGCGCATGATGCCCCCACCTCGGATGAGGATCTCGCCGTCGCCGGCGATCATCATCTCGGTACCGGGCAGCGGCTGGAAACTGCCGAACCGCACGTTGTTGGGCCGCATCACCGAAGATGCTGCACTGGTCTCCGTGAGGCCATATCCCTCGAGCACCGGCATCCCTGCGGTGTAGAACCACGTGGCGATGTCTTTGGACAGGGCCGCGGAACCGGAGATGAAGTAGCGGATGTTGCCACCCATGCGCTCGCGCACCTTCGGGAAGACGAGTTTGTTGGCGATGTTGCGCTTGAACGCAAGTCCCCCGCCGACCTTCTCGCCTGCGACCTCCTTGGCCGTGGCCTCGTTACCGATCTTGAACGCCCAGTCGAACATCTTGGCCTTGGCGCCACCCTCGGCGTGTGCACCCTCAGCGACCTTGATGTAGATCTTCTCGAGCAAGCGGGGCACCATCGCCACCATCGTGGGCTTCACGACCGGCAGGTTCTCCACGATCTTGGTCAGTCGGCCGTCGACGGCGGTCGGGAAGCCGATGGACAGCTGCGCCATCATCAGGACCTTGCCGAAGGAGTGGGCCAGCGGCAGCCAGAGGAAGTGCATGTCGTCGGCGGTGAACAGGTTCAGGTCGCGCATCGCCGCGCCCTCGTAGGCCCAGTTCCCGTGCGTGAGTTCAACGCCCTTGGGCCGGCCGGTGGTTCCCGAGGTGTAGATGAGCGTCGCGAGGTTGTCCGACTTCACCTCTTCGGCGCGTTCCTTGACCGAGTTCGGGTTGGCCGCCAGGAACTCGGTTCCAAGAGCACGCAGGTCGTCCATGGAGATGACCCAGTCGCCGTCGGTCGTGCCGTCGAAGACGATGACCTTGATGACGTTGGGCAGTTGGTCGCGGCTCTCACGCAGTTTCGCCACCTGGGTGTCGTCCTCAGCGAAGATCATGCGCGTGTTCGAGTCGAGCAGGATGTAGACGACATCGTCGGTGTTCGTGCTGGGGTAGACCGTGGTGGTGGCACCGCCGGACATCATCACCGCGAAGTCCGCCTCGACCCACTCGAAGCGGGTGTTCGACGCGATCCCGACCCGCTGCTCGAGCTCAAGACCCAAGGAAAGAAGCCCGGCGGCCAGTTTCTCGACGTCGTCGTAGAACTCCTGCCAGGTCACCGATCGCCAGGAGTCGTCCGGGTTCGGCACCCGGAATGCCTCCTTGCCGGGATTCGCCTGCACCCGCTCCATGAACAGACTGGGGACGGATTCGCCCACGGGTCCGAGTTCCTCCGGTGCTTTCGCCATATTCGCCACTGCTGTTACCCTTCGCCGATCTCAGGTGATCCTTTGAAGGCAGCGTATAGGGCCTACCGGAAGTTCGCTGGTCAAAACGGGACAGACTGCCCGCCAGCGGCGGACGTGTGAAGCGTCAGGAGGCGTTGGCGACAGCGCGCGCGAGAGCACTCTTCTTGTTGGCGGCCTGGTTCTTGTGGATGACGCCCTTGCTGACAGCCTTGTCCAGCTTGCGGCTGGCGTCGCGGGCGAGTTCCTCAGCACGGTCGATCTCGCCGGCGGAAATGGCCTCACGCACCCGGCGGGAGGCGGTGCGCAGCGAGGACTTGACAGCCTTGTTGCGCTCGTGTGCCTTGTTGTTGGTCTTGATCCGCTTGATCTGAGACTTGATGTTCGCCACGGTGTTGATGTCCTTCGATGTACTGGTCGGAGTGCGTCGCGTGCGCCTCTGGCGGTCTGCCGACCATGAAACCTTTCGCAGGCAGCGCAAGTTCGCTACTTCCCAAGCATAGCCTGGCCTCGCGGCGCACCTGGCACTCGGCCCACCTGGCCGCGTGAAACTATGGAGGGGTGACCCTCTCCCGCGGCGATGCTCCTGCGCCTGGCCATACTCCGGCCGAACTCCTGCGAAACTTCAGCATCATCGCCCACATCGATCACGGGAAGTCCACCCTGGCCGACCGGATGCTGCAGATGACCGGTGTGGTCGATGCCCGCGACATGCGCGCGCAGTACCTCGACCGTATGGACATCGAGCGCGAGCGCGGGATCACGATCAAGTCGCAGGCCGTGCGGTTGCCCTACCGCGCACCGGACGCCACGACCTACATCCTCAACCTCATCGACACCCCGGGGCACGTCGACTTCACCTACGAGGTGTCCCGAAGCCTTGCCGCCTGCGAGGGCGCGGTGCTGCTGGTCGACGCCGCGCAGGGCATCGAGGCCCAGACGCTGGCCAACCTCTGGCTCGCCTTGGAGAACGACCTCACGGTGATCCCGGTACTCAACAAGATCGACCTGCCCGCCGCGCAACCTGAGAAGTACGCCGCCGAACTGGCCCACATCATCGGTTGCTCCCCGGATGACGTCCTGCAGGTCAGTGCGAAGACCGGCGCGGGCGTCGCGGAATTGCTGAATGCGGTCGTCGATCAGGTTCCCGCCCCGACCGGGGATCCCGACGGTCCCGCCCGGGCGATGATCTTCGACTCCGTGTACGACACCTACCGCGGGGTCGTGACCTATGTGCGGGTGATCGACGGGGCGCTGCACGCTCGCGAACGCATCCGCATGATGTCCACCGCGGCCACCCACGAGACGCTCGAGGTCGGGGTGATCTCCCCGGAGCCCATTCCGACGGGTTCGATCGCGGCCGGCGAGGTCGGCTACCTGATCACCGGGGTGAAGGACGTGCGGCAATCGAGGGTGGGCGACACGGTCACCAGCGCTACCCGGCCGGCCACCGAGGCGCTGCACGGCTACCAGGATCCGAAACCCATGGTCTTCTCCGGGCTGTACCCGATCGACGGGTCCGACTACCCCGTGCTGCGCGACGCACTGGACAAACTGAAGCTCAACGACGCGGCGCTGGTCTACGAGCCGGAGACGTCGGCAGCCCTGGGCTTCGGTTTCCGGTGTGGCTTCCTCGGCTTGCTGCATCTGGAGATCGTGCGCGAACGCCTAGAGCGCGAGTTCGATCTGGATCTGATTTCCACCGCCCCCAACGTGGTGTACCGGGTGGTCATGGAGGACGGCACCGAGCACACCGTCACCAACCCCAGCGAGTTCCCCGGGGGCAAGATCGCCGAGGTCCACGAGCCGGTAGTGCGCTCGACGATCCTGACCCCGAGTGAGTTCGTGGGCACCGTGATGGAGTTGTGCCAGAACCGGCGCGGGACCTTGCTCGGCATGGACTATTTGTCCGAGGACCGCGTCGAGATGCGCTATACCTTGCCGCTGGCTGAGATCGTCTTCGACTTCTTCGACCAGCTCAAGTCCCGCACCCGCGGCTACGCCTCCCTGGACTACGAGCCCGACGGCGAGCAGGCCGCCGATCTTGTCAAAGTCGACATCCTGCTGCAGGGCGAGACCGTGGACGCCTTCAGCGCGATCGTGCACAAGGACAAGGCCTATGCCTATGGCGTGCTGATGACCGGGAAGTTGCGCAAACTCATCCCCCGACAGCAGTTCGAGGTACCGATCCAGGCGGCCATCGGCTCACGGGTGATCGCACGCGAGACGATCCGCGCGATCCGAAAGGATGTTCTTGCCAAGTGCTACGGCGGTGACATCAGCCGCAAGCGCAAACTGCTGGAGAAGCAGAAGGAGGGCAAGAAGCGCATGAAGATGGTGGGCCGCGTAGAGGTGCCGCAGGAAGCCTTCATCGCGGCGCTGTCGACGGCGGAGGAACCGCGGTGACACTGGTCCTGCTGACCGGCAGTGACCCGTTCCTGTCCGCGCGAGCAATCGAGGACACCGTCCGGACCTGGCAGAAGGCCGACCCGGATCTCGGGGTGGAGGAGCTCAGCGCGGCGGCCTCCGATGTGCGGCTTCGCCTGGCTGAGGCCGGCGGCGAGGATCTGTTCGGAACCCGCAACATCCTGGTGGTGACCGACGTCGACGCGATCGGCGATTCGTTGGACGCACTTCTGGACTCGGCTGCCAGCAGCCCGGTCATCGCCCATCACCGGGGCGGCCGCGGCGGGCAGGCGGCGCTCAAGGAGTTGAAGAAGCAGGCCCAGACCACGATCGAGTGCGCGCCGTTGAAGAAGGGCCGGGCGCTGTCGGACTTCGTCACCACCGAGTTCAAACGCCACAAACGGCGGATCACCTCGGACGCCTTGACTCTGTTGATCGAGGCAGTCGGCACGGATCTGGCAGATCTGAGTTCGGCGGCGCACCAGCTGACTTCCGACTCCCAGAGTGATCCGATCGACGCGGATGTGGTCGGGCAGTACTTCCGCGGCGTTGCCGAACTGTCCGGCTACCAAGTGGCCGACGCCGTCATGCTGGGCCGCCCGGCCGACGTGCTGCACCGCCTGCGTCAGGCGCAGATCGCATCGGACGGGGCGCGGACAGGGCCTGCCATCGTGGCCGCCGTCGCGGGTTCGGTCCGGCAGTTGATCGCCTTGTCGGCATGCCCCCCGGGGATGTCCGAGGCCGAGATCGCCCGCGAGATCAAGGTTCCGCCGTGGAAGGTTCGGACTCTGCGTTCGCAATTGCGCCGGTGGAAGCCGGCCCAACTGGCCTCGGCGGTGACGCTGCTGGCTGATCTCGACGCCCGGGTGAAGGGTGGGCTGCGAGAGGGTGAGCAACTCGATGCGGCCCAGAAACTCCATGCGAGAGGGTGAGCAACTCGATGCGGCCCAGAAACTCCATGCCTTGGAGCGCGACCTCATCGAATTGGCGGTCGACTGACCCCGCGCACCACCACCTGCCGTCCGCCGGTGACCGCGATGTCGCCGTTCTGCTCGGTCGTGAAGACCTGTGCACCGGCCTGCTGCCAGCCGCTCACCGCCTCGGGCGAGGGGTGGCCGAACGTGTTCCCGGCCCCCACCGAGATCAAAGCGATCGTCGCTCCGACCGCCCCGGGGAGCGCCGGAAGGAACTGCGCGGAGCCGTGGTGCGGCACCTTCACCACATCAGCGCGTAGGTCCGCCGACGCCAGCATCTGCGCCTGCGCCTCCGGTTCGATGTCGGCCAGCAGCGCCACCCGGCCGGCCGGCGAGGTCAGCATGAAGCTCACCGACGCGTTGTTCGGCACCGACCCCGCGTCGATGATCCGCTTTGGCCACACCACATCGAGGCGGCTGTCCCCCAGCAGGTAGGTCTCCCCTGGCACCGGCACCCGGATCGGAAGGTCGTGGACCTGCGCCATCGCCGCGGCGAACTGCTCCGCTGGCTCCTGGCACGGACTGGTCCACACCTGTCCGATACGCCGGCCCTGGACAACTCCCCGCACCCCGTCGACATGGTCGGCGTGGAAGTGGGTCAGCACCAGAAGATCGACCGTGCGCACGCCGAGGCGATCCAGGCAGCCGTCTATGGCAACCGGATCGGGTCCGGTGTCCACAACCACGACACCACCTGTGGTCCGGATGACCAGGCCATCGCCCTGTCCGACGTCGCAGGCCACGAGCCACCAGTCCTTGGGCGGCCATGGGTCGGTCGCGCCGATCCCCAACCACGCGCCACCGACGAGGACGGTTGTGAGCAACGCCAGCCTGCCGCGGCCATACCGGAGCAGCAGCCCGCTGATGACTGCGGCCAGCAGCACCCCGGACAGCCCGGGCAGCCACGACAGGTTCGGCAGAGAATCCCACCGGGCGACCCACAGGATCAGCGCGCACGTCCCCCTGCCCATGGCCGCAAACGGCTCCCCTCGACCGTCCAGCCACTCGGCGGCCAGCGAAATCAGGCCCAGCATGGGTGTCACCATCGCCGCTGGTGATACCAGCACATTGGCCACCACAGTGCGCAGTCCGACGGCCGATCCGACCGCGATCAGGATCGGGAACGTGGCCACCTGGGCTGCCAGTGTGGCAGCCAGGATCCCCCGGTCCAGTAGTGCGATGAGTCCCGCGGTGGCAGCGATCGACAACGCGAAACCGATGGAGAACGCCAGCCAGGGGTCGATGAGCAGAAGCAGCACCACACTCATCTGCAGCACGTGCGCCGCGGCCCTGCGTCCCCCGATCAGGCTGGCCAGCAGCGCCAGGCCGGCCATGAAAGCCGCCCGGAGCACGCTGGGCTGGTTGCCCACCACCAAGACGAACCCCACGAGCACTGCCAGCATCACCGGCACCCGGACCATCGGCGGCAGCCTCATCCAGCCGAGCAGCCAGTTGACGCTCAACAGCAGCACGGCACAGTTGGCCCCCGAGACCGCAGTCAGGTGGTTCAGCCCGGACTCCCGCATGGTTGCCTGAGCACCCTCACCCAGACCTTGATCGAGTCCGAGGGTCATCCCGGACAGCAGCCAGCCCTCATCGGAGTCCCCTGACAACTCCCGCATGGTCGACCGGATCGCCCCCGCCCTGCCTGTTGCCGGCTGCACGACTGGGTCGCCGCGCAGTTGCAGCGCCGCCACCGTGCCCCGTCGTGGTGCGCCACTGGCGAACCAGGTACCGGTCACCCGCGTGCCGGGCGCCCAGTCGATCTCGCCGTTTCCGCGAAGACTCACGCGACCGGTGGCACCGGCCACGATCTTCGCCTCTGCCGACCACCACGGACCCCGACTGCC
>JALOLM010000194.1 GCA_025455985.1 Candidatus Nanopelagicales bacterium
GATCGAGACCAGCGTCGGTGCCCCGAGCAGCGGCACGTGCATCAGCATGATCGTGTCGGTGCGCTGGCCCTCGGTGGATCCGGTGTGCAGGCGTTTCTGGTCCTTCTTGCTCAAACCCTCGCGACTGTCGCTGCCGACCAGCAGGTAGTTCGTGCCCGAGGAGGATCCAGAGGTCCCCGGCAGCGCGTCGACCTTCGTGACCGACGTGGCGAAGACCGCCGCCACCGCCGTTGCGTACACGGCCATCACGGCCACCACTGTCAGGAAGATCCGCTTGACCGTCCAGCGCCGCTTCCGTTTGCCGACTGGCGCGATGGTTCGGGGGATGGTCTGCACGGGTGGGCGCACGGCCACCGGCGGGGGGCTACCCACCGGTCGGCGGGCGGGCGCGCCGAGACGCTGCGTCGGCTTTTCGCCGGAGTCCGGACGCATCCAGGACTCGAACTCGGGGGGCACCTGCCCTTTGTCACACATCACCGTAAAGATTGGGCAAATCGCCGGTTCAGCCCACGCCTCAAACGACCTTCTCCACCAGGTGTGGGAAGCGCAGCAAGGTGAAGATCTGCAGGGCTGCTGCGGTGTCGAGCACTTTGCCGTCGTCATACCGCCCCGCCTGGGTGAACCACCCGTGCTCGTCGCGACCGGAGTCCTCGAGCATGTCCGCGTAGGCGGTGATCGCAGCGGCGCGTCCCATGCGCAACTGGGCTTTCGCGTAGATGGCGTTGAAGGCCACCGGCTGCTTCCAGAGCCGCTGGCTGGTGAAGTGGGCCTCACCGGCCTCGGCTGCCTCCTGTGCAAGGGTCTGGCGGCCGGCGGCCAATGCGGCGAGGATGAGCAGGCCCTGGTTGTAGGAGTAGACGCTGGGTTCGATGCTTCCGTCGGCGCGCACATGGTCCTGCACCAAGCCGTCCTGGTTGCGCAGATCGGCCAGGAAGCCCAACGACGCGTCGATCGGGTTACCGAGGCGGGCGTGCAGCAGTGCCCCCGCGCCGGTCGAGCAGGCGTTGTAGGTCGGCCCGTCCTCGTCCCACTTGATCCCGCCGGTGTCGGGGTCCAGGCCACCTTGGACGAAGTCGGAGATTTCCCGGGCGCGCATCCGGGATCGAGTACCTCCGCTGAACGCGTTGCGTTGCAGGAACGCCAGCCCGAGCCAGGCGTTGTCGTCGTAGAACCGCTTGCCCCGCCCGACCGACTCTCGGAATCCGCCCTCGGGGTCCCGGTATCCCCGCAACCCACGGGCCAGACCCGGGAAGCGAGCCGGACCGGACACGGGGTCTGAGAGGGCGTACGCGTGCATGACCTGCGAGAAGGGCCAGCAGGACACCGCCAAGGGGGACCCGGGCTCGTGCACGAGGGTGAACTTCCCGCCGCCGCTCAGGCTCCGGCGCAGGGTGGCACGCGTGCTCTCGTAGCGATCCAGCATGCCGGCCTCCCGTATCCAGGCATTATTCAGCGAATGCCGGTCGTTGCGCCAGAGATGTTTCGCGCGGCCTCCCGGCGGACTCGCCTGTGGAGAACTCCGCACGGATGTCAGGGGATCTGTGCACGATGTACGCAGTCGATCCAGGAGGGACCCACATGCTGGACACCTTGAGCAAGCTGCTCAACCAGGCGGAGAACGCGGCGACCGCGCAGGAGGCCGAGGCCTTCTTCGCGAAAGCCCAGCAGCTGGCGACGTTGCACGCGATCTCGCTTGCGGAGGCGCGCAGCCACGCGCGGAGCAAGGAGCGGCGCGAGCAGCCGACCCACGAGCAGCTGACGATAGGTCAGCCCCGCCAGCACGTGAACAGCCACCTGTGCCTGCTGTCGGTCGTGATCGGCGAGGCGAACAGCCTGCGCACCAACATCGCGTCCAACAACACCTACATCCTGTGGTTCGGCCTGCCCAGCGACATCGAGACGGCCACGATGATCCTGCATTCGGTGGCCCATCAGATGGTGCGGTCGGCCGACGCCTTCATCCGGGGCAGAACCTGGGTGGGTGAGCGTGACTGGGAGAACGCCGGTGGGGCCATGACTGCGCAGAAGGCCCGCAAGAGTTACTACACCGCGTACGTGCGTGAAATCGGCGCGCGGCTGATGCAGGCCCGGCAGGACGCCCAGCGCGAGTACGACCGGACGGCTCCCGAGGGTGCGGGATCGGAGCTTGTCCTGCGCGGCAAGGAACTCGAAGTCCGTGACTACTACGCGCAGAACTCGACCGCTCGTGGTTCGTGGAAGGGCCAGCGGGCGAGCTTCTCCTCGGGCAAGGCGGTGTTGACGGCTCGCAACGACGCCCAACGGGCCCGGATCGATGCCGCCCGCGAGATCGGCGGGAGCCCGCCGGCGGTCGCGTCGTGAGTGACACCAAGCGGCTGTATGACGCGGAGAACACCCTGATGTTCATGCTGGACAACTCCGGGTCCGTGCAGTTCATGGGTAGCTCCCTGACGTTGCCGATTGAGCGCCGGTTCGGCGACATCGAGGGCGTCCGTTCATACCTGCGGGAGGTGCGGCGAAGACCCTGGGGCCATCCGCAGACCCCGGAGCCGATTGTGCGTGTGCGCAAGGGCTGGACGAAGCCCGACGGGATCGGTGATCGTGGATGGGCGATGCGAGAGGTCGTGGTGTTGCACGAGTACGCCCACCATGTGGCGTGGTTCGAGCACGGCACGACGGGCCATGGTGGCAATTTCCAGTCCGTCTTCTTGGATCTGCTGGAGAACGCAGTCGGGCCCGAGGCCGCTTTCGTCGTGCGCGCCGGGCTGGGCGCCGCGACATTGCCGGGGATCGGCCACTGAGCAGGGCGCTTACCCCTAAAGTGGGCAGGGTATTCCTGGAGGAGGCAACAAAGTGCGCCGATCTGCTGTGTTCGCGACCGCCATCATCGCTGCTGGTCTGTTGACCACTGGGTGTTCGTCCACCGAAGAGGCCGAGCAGAAGACCGAGTCCGCCAACGCCTCGGTGTGCTTGGCACTCGAGGGCCTGGAGGCCACCATCGAAGGCCTGACCACCGGGGTGACGGGGACCGGCGATGTGACCGTGGGCAAGGCCCAGGAGTCGGTCAACCAGATCGAGACGGCCTACGACACGGTGCAGGCGAACATCCAGAAGGCCGATGCCGACGCCGCCGAGGAGGCCCTGGTCGCCCAGCAGCAGTTCAGCGAGTCGCTGATGCAGATCGAGGAGGGGCTCAGCGGCCTCGACGGGACCCAGAGCCTGTCGGCTGTGCCGGGCGAGGTGCAGCAGGCGGTCACCGAGCTCGAGTCGAACTATGAGGAGCTCAACGACTCCTTGGGTTGCGCCAGTGCTGCTGAGTGACCGCGACATCCGCCGGGAGATCGAGGGCGGACGGGTAGGGGTCGAGCCGTACGAGCCGGGGATGGTGCAGCCGTCGAGCATCGACGTGCGTCTGGACCGCTACTTCCGGGTCTTCGAGAACCACCGGTACCCGTTCATCGACCCGTCGGTCGAGCAGGCTGAACTCACCCGCATGGTCGAGGCCGACGACGAGGAGGCGTTCATCCTGCATCCCGGGGAGTTCGTGCTGGCCTCGACCTACGAGGTCATCACGCTGCCGGATGACGTGGCGGGCCGACTTGAAGGCAAGTCGTCGCTGGGGCGGCTCGGGTTGCTCACCCACTCGACGGCCGGTTTCATCGATCCGGGCTTCTCCGGGCACGTGACGCTGGAGTTGTCCAACGTCGCCACGCTGCCCATGAAACTGTGGCCGGGGATGAAGATCGGCCAACTCTGCCTGTTCCGGCTGGAGTCGGCCGCGGAGCACCCGTACGGCTCGGAGGTCTACGGATCGCGCTACCAGGGCCAGCGGGGTCCGACCCCGAGCCGGTCGTACTTGAACTTCCACCGCACCGCGCTGCACTGATTTCGCGAAAGCCCGAAGCGCCGGTCACGTTACACTGGAACAGTCCGGCGCCTGATCATGTCTTGCGTCGGTCGAATGATCGCAGCGCCGGGCTCGACCGTTGCCGTCGCTGCCAGTCCCCGATGAAGGATTAGATTAGCGACCATGTCGATCGACAACGAGACCTCGAGGGTCCTCGATGCCCTGGAGGCCGAAGCAATTTGGGTCTTCCGCGAAACCGCCGCCGCGTTCGAACGCCCGGTCCTGCTGTACAGCATCGGCAAGGACTCCACGGTTCTGCTGCACCTGGCCCGCAAGGCCTTCCACCCCGGACCCATCCCGTTCCCGGTCATGCACATCGACACCGGCTGGAAGTTCAAGGCGATGTACGAGCTGCGCGACCGGACCGCACAGGAACTGGGTCTGGACCTGCGACTGGCCACCAACCAGGAAGCCCGCGACCAGGGTGTGACCCCGTTCAGCCACGGTGCGCAGGAGTTCACCCGGATCATGAAGACGGTGGCGCTGCGGGCGGCCCTGGACGAGGGTCAGTTCGACATCGCTGTCGGTGGTGCTCGCCGCGACGAGGAGCGCAGCCGGGCCAAGGAGCGCATCTTCTCGTTGCGTGAGGCCGGCCACCGCTGGGAGCCGCGCAACCAGCGCCCGGAGTTCTGGCACACGGTCAACAACACGCTCACCGACGGCCAGACGATGCGTGTCTTCCCGCTGTCCAACTGGTCGGAACTCGACGTGTGGCGCTACGTCGCCCGCGAGAACCTCGAGGTTGTGCCGCTGTACTTCACCCAGGAGCGTCCCGTGGTCAAGCGGCAGGGGACGTGGATCATGGTCGACGACGACCGGATGGAGTTCGAGGCCGGTGAGGAACCCGAGATGAGGCGCGTCCGATTCCGGTCCCTGGGCGACTACCCGCTGTCCGGTGCCGTCGAGGGTGAGGCGGCCGACGTCTTCGACATCATCCGCGACATCGAGGTCAACCGGCAGTCAGAGCGGGCCGGACGGCTCATCGACGGTGAGGGTGCGATGTCCATGGAGCGCAAGAAGGCGGAGGGCTACTTCTGATGAAGGCTTTGATCCGAGTTGTTGTCTGCGGCTCCGTCGACGACGGCAAGAGCACGCTGCTGGGCAGGCTGCTGGCCGAAACCGGGTCCATCCCGGAGGACCAGTTGGAGTCGGCCCGGTTCACCCGGCGCCCCGGTTCGACCATCCCGTTGGGTGAGGTCGACTACAGCCTGGTCACCGACGGTCTTGAGGCTGAGCGCGAACAGGGCATCACGATCGACGTGGCCTACCGGCACCTGATGCTCCCGAGCCGGCGCCGGGCCATCCTGGCCGACGCCCCCGGCCACGAGCAGTACACCCGCAACATGGCCGTCGCCGCTTCGACCGCCGACGTGGCGATCCTGCTGATCGACTCGATGCGCGGGACCAAGCGCCAGACCCACCGGCATCTGACGGTGTGCGGCCTGATGGGCGTGCGCCACGTGGTGCTGGCCGTCAACAAGCTCGACGGCGTGGGTTACGACCAGGGGATCTACAACGAGCTGGTGGCCGAGGTGTCGGACACGGCCCGGCGCATGGAGATCCAGTCGGTGATCCCGGTTCCGGTATCGGCGCTGGTCGGTGACAACGTCCTGGCCCATTCGCCGAACACCCCGTGGTACCACGGTCCGACCCTGCTCGACGCCCTGGACGCCGCCGACATCCAGGAGGAGCTCGGCGGTGAGGTTCGGCTGCCGGTGCAGACGATCATCCGGGGTAAGCAGTTCCGCGGCTACGGCGGTCTGGTGGCCCAAGGTGTGGTGCGACCCGGTCAGACCCTGACTGTTGCGCAGTCCGGCGTGCAGGCCAAGATCGTCAAACTGCACTCGCTGCAAGGCACCGAGCCGTACGAGCCGGAGCAGGCGCTGCCCGGCGAGTCGGTGACGGTCGAACTCGACAAAGACATCGACATCGCCCGCGCAGACCTGCTGGTCACCGGGGAGCCGCCGCAACTGGCCGACAGGTTCGCCGCCGACATCGTGTGGATGAGCGACCAGCAACTGGCCCACGGCCGGTCGTACACGCTGCGGTGCGGCCCGCTGGAGGTGCCGGCCACAGTGACCAATGTGCGTCACCGCCTCGATGTCACCAACGGCAACACGATGGCTGCCCGACTGCTGGAGATCAACGACGTCGGCCGCGTGGAGATCGCGACCTCCCGGCCGGTCAACCTCGAGCCCTATACGGAGTCACGCGAGACCGGTGGCTTCATCCTCGTCGACCGGATGACCGGTGAGACGCTGGCCGCCGGCCTCAACCGGTTCGCCCTGCGCCGGGCCACCAACGTCGTCCCGCACCACTTCGAGGTCGACCGCGAGGCCCGCGAGGTGCTCAACGGCCACCCCGCGAAGGTGCTCTGGCTGACCGGTTTCTCCGGATCCGGCAAGTCGACCATCGCCGACGCGGTGGAGCGGCGCCTGCACTCGCTGGGCATCCGCTCGTTCGTGCTCGACGGCGACAACCTGCGCAGCGGGTTGAACAAGGACCTGGGGTTCACCCCGGAGGACCGTGCGGAGAACGTGCGCCGGGTCGCCGAGGTCGCCCGTCTCATGTACGACGCCGGCGTGGTGGTGATCGTGGCCCTGGTCTCGCCCTTCCGGGCCGACCGGCAGGCGGCTCGGTCGCTGTTCGACGACGGCGAGTTCATCGAGGCGTGGGTCGACACCCCGATCGAGGTCGCGATGCAACGTGACACGAAGGGTCTGTACGCGAAGTCGGCGGCGGGCAACCTGCCCAACCTGACCGGTGTCGGCCAGCAGTACGAGGACCCCGAGACTGCGGAGTTGCATCTGTCGGGCACCGCTGATGTCGAGCGCAACGTGACCGAGGTCATCGAGAAGTTGCTACCCGGAGCTGTCTCTTAGCAGGCGTCGCTCTGCGTGACTGCCTAGCCTGATCGGGTGGCGCAAGGGCTCTATTCGCTGGACGGTCCGCGCCCACTGTCGAAGGCCACCAAGGCCTGGATCGCAGTGGGCGTGGTGCTCTACAGCGTGTTGGTCGGTTTCACGTTCTCGATCGCCGACGAACCACTGCGGGCGCTGCCGGCGTTCGCGCTGATTCATGCGGTGATCGCGGCGTTCATCTGCGGGGTCACCGCGTTGCTGATGTACAGCCATGCGCGCAGCACCGGTCGCCGTGGGTATCTGCTGGTATCGGGCGTTTTCCTGTATATGACCGTGATTCTGGCTGTTTTCCCGCTGTTCTTCCCCGGTGCGGTCGTGGCCGGGGAGCAACTGCTGGGTGGTCCGCAGAGCGCTCTCAACCTCTACTTCGCGTGGCATTTCGCCTTTCCGGTGGGTTTGAGTCT
Organism: Candidatus Nanopelagicales bacterium; assembly: GCA_025455985.1. GTDB lineage: Bacteria > Actinomycetota > Actinomycetes > S36-B12 > UBA10799 > JADKAV01. Next base: position 7,212 of record JALOLM010000194.1, read on the forward strand.
GTCTGCCTGGCTCATCTATTCGGACAGCATTGGTCATCGCCGGCCCGGCATCACCACCGCTCAGAGGCGCACCGGATTCTGGGTGACGATCTCAGGGATCGCGTTGACTCTGTGGCTTGCCACGGGTGCCGCGCAGTGGTTGCCGGAC
>JALOLM010000014.1 GCA_025455985.1 Candidatus Nanopelagicales bacterium
CGTCCCGATCCTGCACGAGTTCCTGCGCCTTGGATCGGTCGGCGTTGACCTCTTCTTCGCCCTGTCGGGGTTCATCCTGACGCACACCTACCTGACCCGAATGGGCGCGAACTTGACGTGGTCGGGCAGCCTCAACTTCTGGTGGTTACGTCTGGCCCGGGTGTACCCCGTGTACTTCGTGATGCTCAACGTCGCCGGACTCGCGGCCCTGGCCCAGGGTGTGGTCACCGGGGAGGGACGCCGCGACTGGATGACCGTGCCCTCATACCTCAAGCAGGTCCTGATGATCCAGGAATGGGGACCCGACCCGTCACGGGGCTGGAACTTCCCGGCCTGGTCGCTGTCCATGGAATGGCTGGCCTACCTGTTCTTCCCTTTGCTGGTTCTGCTGCTGTGGCGGGTGCGCGACCGGCTCGCCCCGGCTGCCCTGGCCGGCATCGCGTTCCTGTGCCTGACCCCGCTGCTCTACATCGGGATCACCCGGGACAACGACCCCTTCCTGGTCCAGGGCTGGGCCAGCACAATCCGCATCGCCACGGAGTTCACGGCCGGCAGTTTCACCTACCTGGCGGTGCGCAAGTGGCAGGACAACCCTTCAGCCGCCAAGTCCGCCGGGATCCTGGCCTGGGTGGTCCCGGTGGCCATCCTGGTGATCGCCGTGGCCATGGGTAACACTCCCGCCTTGCAGTGGGAAGGCCTGCCCGACGAGGCACCGCGCGGCTATGTGGTGGTGATCCCGCTATTGGTGCTGTGGATCGGCGCCCTCGCCTTGAGCAACGGGCGGCCCTCGAAGTTCCTGAGCAGACACGCACTCGTGCTCGGTGGTTTCATCTCCTACTCCCTCTACCTGATCCACATCGTCTGGTACGGCCTGTGGCGTGCCGGAATGGACGTGATCGGGATCGATGGCGGGCCGTTGTACCTGCTGAGCACCCTGTTCCTCATCGCGTCGACAGTCGGACTGGCATACCTCATGTGGCGCATCGTCGAGGAACCCGCGCGGGAATGGATGCGCAGCAAGGTGGGAGTACGCCGGGTGCCCACTGAGGAAGCCGGGGAACAGGCGAGGTAGTGGGCCTGCGCGTCGGTAGCTACAACCTCCTGCATGGGATGCGCGTGCTCGGTGGGGCGGTGGAGGCCGACCAGGACGCGCTGGCGGATTCGGTCCGGCAGCTCGACTGCGACGTGCTGGGCCTGCAGGAAGTCGACGCGGCGCAACCCCGCAGCGGTCTGGTCGACCAGACCGCCGTCGCGGCTTCCGCACTTGGCGCCTCGAACTGGCGATTCGTCCCCACCGTGGTGGGCACACCCGGCCCAGGTGCCGATTTCCGGGCGAGCACCCACAGCGATGTCCAGGCCGCGTGGCGTGGGGAGTTCCCGGAGCCCGTCTACGGTGTGGGGCTGGTCAGCCGGATCCCCGTGTTGCGCTGGGAGTACCTACTCATGGACGCGGCCCGTATGACCATGCCCCTGCTGGTGCCCGGCAACCCCCGACCGCAGGTGCTGCGGGTGCCCGACGAGCCGAGGGCGGCTGTGGCCGCGGTGCTCGACCTGCCGACGCCGGTCACCGTCGCCACCGCGCACCTGTCGTTCGTGCCCCTGTTCAACATCGGGCAGCTGCGTAAGGTCAAGGCGTGGCTGGCAGAGCTCCCCCGACCGCTGATCCTGATGGGCGACTTCAACATGCCCTCCCGGATCCCAGCCCGGGTGACCGGCTGGGCAGCGGCTGAGCTGGGCGCGACGTACCCGGTGTTCAAACCACGCATCCGGTTCGACCACATCCTGTCCGACGGGGTGAAACCGCAACGCCCGGCGGTTCACGCCCTGCCCGTGTCCGACCACTGCGCGGTGACCGCCTACTTCGCGCTGTGAAGCCCCCGGCTCAGGACGACGCCCGGATGAGCATCGCTTCGAGTTCGACCTCTCCTGGCAGGTCCGGACGAACCACCTCGCCGTCGCGGACGTAGACGAAGGCAGCGCCGACCCGGTCGCACGGCACACCCTGGGATCGCGCCCACGCCACCCGGTAGACCGCCAGCTGCAGAGGATCAGCGGTATGGGCACGACTGGTCTTCCAGTCGACGACGTCCCAGCTGCCGTCGGGGTTCTGGAAGACCGCGTCTATGACCCCGATCACGGACAACCCACCCAGGGTGATGGCGACCTCGGTCTCCACCGCGTAGGGAACCTGGCGCGCGAACGGGGTGCGCCGGTACCCCTCGATCAGGTCCTGCAGGTCGTCGTGGGCCACGTCGGCATCCACGGCGTCGTCCCACTCCGGCACCAGTGACAACTGTTCGTACTGTGCCGCGACCCACTCGTGAAATCGGGTTCCGCGCACGGCTGCCTCACTGGTGACGTACGGCATCGGACGGGCCAGATCCGCAGCCAGGCCCACTGGGTCGGTGTGCGCACGCATCAGTAGCGAAGTGCTCACGACAGCCGGTAGCTCCACCGAGGTCACCGGCTTCGACTGCTCCACCTCCCGGACCACAACCGCCCGGATGTCGGTGTCGATCCGGGCCAGCCAGGCCGACTCGGCCAGGGTCAGCGGCTCATCGGTCACAGGCGGCGGCACCACCGATGTGAACACAGCATCTGGTCGCGGCCACTGCACATCTCCAACAGCCACCGCCGGACAGGTCGGTGAGGGCTGGTCGAACCACACGTCGCGGTGCACGCCGGGGACATCCGCGACCTGCTGCAGATAGGGGCTCGGGGCCTTGAGCACCCCCGTGTGCGACCACCAGGAACCACTGACGATCAGGACATCGCGGGCCCGAGTGAGTGCGACGTACGCCAGCCGGTCCTCCTCCCAGCGATCGTGGTCCTTGTACTGGTCCTGCAACGCCTTCTGCGCCTTCTTGTAGCCACCCGGTTCCCACGCGGGGAGGACGGGCAGCCGATTCCGGTCCCCGCGCAAGGGGTACGGCAGAGCGTCATAGTGCCGGACCCACAATGGTCGGCCGATGCCCGACGGGAAGACTCCATCGGACAGGGCTGGGACGAACACGCATTCCCACTCCAGACCTTTGGCGCGATGGACGGTCATCACACGAACGGCATCACCACGCACGGGGAAGTCTGTGTCCGGCATTTCGTCGAGGTGCTCTGCGAAGTCCAGCCATCGCAGGAACGCCCCCACGCCGGGGTCGTCGTGGGCTGCTCGGTAGCCGGCGATCACATCGAAGAGCGCGGCCAAGCCGTCGATCCGGGATTGGGCGGACGGGCCGAGCCTGACCTCGACACCCAACCCGCTCACGTCCACCACCCGGTGGGCCGCCTCCTCGACGCCCACCGCCAAGGCCGGACGCATCAGGTCCAGCGCTGCCGTGAACTCACGGAGTCGGGCACGCGCCTCGGCGCTGACGTGAGGCCCCGGGTCGTACACCGCTTCCAGCAGGCTCGCCACGTCCACGGGGTCGGTCTGCGCGACGGCATCGCGCAGACTCTGCTCGAAGCCGGGCTCGTCTACGGCACCGCCAGGGTCAGCAAGGCGCCTGGCCCGCTCCCCCAGAGCGGCAAGATCCCGGTCGCCGATCCGCCACTGCGGTCCGGTGAGCAGGCGAACCAGCGAACCGTTGTCCGCGTTCTGCAGGACCCGCAGCAGGCTGAGAACCTCGACGACCTCCGGCAGGTGCAGAATCGAACCAAGTGAAGCCGCGGCCACCGGGATACCCGCCTCACGCAGTCGGGCGGCTACCTCCAGCACGTAGGCGTTGGTCCGGCACAAGACGGCGATCTCATCCAACGACCGGCCTGCCTCGATCTGCTTGCGGACAGCGGCGACCAACCACTGCACCTCGTCGTCCCAGGTGTCGAACAGCGCAGCCACAACCTCGCTGTCGCGCTGATCTGCGGGGCGCAGACTGATGACGCCCGTGTGCTGGGACCTCACCTGTTCTGCGACGGCGTTGGCCACTTCGAGGATCAGTGACCCGGACCGCCGGTTGATGCTCAGAGTGCGCACCGGCGCCTGCCCTGTCGAGGTCGCGAAGTCGTCGATGAATCCGTCGATGTTGGCCACTGAGGCGCCACGCCATCCGTAGATGGCCTGCAGCGGATCGCCCACGGCAGTGAGCCCAAAACCGTCGTCGAACAGGTTCTGCAACATGATCCGCTGCGCCACCGACGTGTCCTGGTACTCGTCCACGAGCACCACCCGATACTGATCACGCAGGGCGGTGCGCACCTGCTCGACCCGCGTAACCTCCACCGCCAGGCGCATCAGGTCGGCGAAACCCACGACCGCTCGACTGGCGCGATCCGCCCGCACCTCCTCGACCACCTGGGAGACGAGGATCCTCCTGCGCGCTGCGTCGAGGGCATCCTTGGCGTCCTTGACGGTCTCGTTGGTCAGAGACGCGATGAACCGTCGATCATGCTCACGCAACTGCTCAGGTGTGACCAGGTGCTCGGACAACTCGTCGTCCAGGCTGCTGACCCGGTCGCTGACCGTGCGGATCACCGATGTCCGCAGCTCCTCGCAGGCAACCGAACTGCCGGCGACCGCGCGGAAGGTGGTGACAGCCAGGTCGGTGGGGTTCAGCAGGACCGCTGACGGTTCGGCCCCGACCAGCAGTCCCCATTGGGAGATGAGGTCCATCGCAAATGCGTGGTAGGTGCCGATCGTCGGATCCCCCGTCTCCGGCGCCTCGCCCGAGGGCAGGGCCGCGAGCAGTGAACGGATCCGCGCGCCCAGCTCACCGGCGGCCTTGTTGGTGAATGTCAGCCCGAGCACCTGGTCGGCAGCCACCTGTCCGGTCCCGACCAGCCAGAGCACTCGAGCGGACATCACCGCGGTCTTGCCGGATCCCGCCCCGGCGAGCACAAGCATCGGTCCGGCGATGGGCGCGCTGATCGCCGCCCATTGCTCGTCACTGGGCACGAAGCCGAGGATCGTCGCCAGGTCCTGCCGATTCACGGGCGCACCTCCTGGCCCCGCGGGTCGGCCGGACATGACGTCGCGACCGCACAGACCCGGCACAGCGGGCCGGGCCGGGCCGGCGCCAACTCCGCCCGAAGTCCTGCCACCGCCGCCTCCACGACGGGCTCGAGCCACTCCTGAACATCCGGGGTCTGCTGGGCCATCACCTTCGCACCGAGTTCAGGCTGACGCTTGGGCGGGTCCTCGCGCAGGAAGAGCAACTGCGCGATGGCCTCACCGCCGGCACCGAGTGCGCCCAGGTCGGCGACCCATCGGTACAGGCCGAGCTGGACATGACTGGCGGCATCGGCAACGCGGATCGGCTTGCCCGTCTTGAAGTCCGTGATCACCAGTTGCTCGCCCGTCCGGTCGACCCGGTCGGCAGTCCCCCGCAGCACCAGCTCCTCGCCACATGCCAATTCGATCTCCTGCACGAATTCGATCTCGGCGCCGACGAACTCACCGGGTGTGTTCTGCATCCATCGCAGCAACCGTCGGGTGGCGGCCCTGGCCTGGTCGCGTTCGTACCTCGACTGCCAGCCCGCCTCGTAGCCCACGGCGTGCCACACCCCCTCAAGCACCTCGTCGATGTCCTCCTCGCGCGCCGGGAGTTCCCCTGAGGCGACGGCCCGCGCACACAGATGCAGCAGATTGCCGAACGCGAGCTTGGTGTTCGTCGGCCCTTGCGCTTTGGCCTTCTTCTCCAGGAACCAGCGCCGGGGACAGGTGACGTATCCCTCGACGGCCGATGCCGACAACTGCAGGGGCTTGTCGGCATCGAACCAAGGAAGGCTGTCGTTCGCCGTCCACGCCGAATGTCCCCACCAGGCCGACGGATCTGCCCACGGGAAGATCAGATGACCCCGAGCGTCACGCTCCTGGGCAAGGGCCTCCAGCCGCTGCCACACAGCCTGCTTGAGCGCCACGGACGTGTGTGGCTCGAGCAATTGCTGACGCAGCCCTGCGACAACCCCGGCAGGAGTCAGCGGTCGCTGCGGACGACCCTTGACCTCGGTGATGCCGTCGTCACCTGCTGCCAGGGTGAGAAAGGCCGATGGCTCGGGGCCGTCCTCCGTCGAGCTCCTGACCGCACTGACCACCAGCGCTCGCGAGGCCCGCGTGCAGGCCACGAAGAACAGGCGCCGTTCCTCCAACAATTGCTGCTCACGCCACCCCGGAGCCAGTTCGGTGAGAAGGGATGCACGCACGCGCAGGTCAGGCCAGGCGCCTTCCTGAACGCCCGCGACGATCACCAGCGGCCACTGGCTGCCCTTGGAACGGTGGGCGGTCAGCAGCCGCACGGCATTGCGGTTCCAGGCCTTCTGCCTGTTGGGGGCGGCCGGGATCACCTGGGCGTCAAGTTGCTCGAGGAACTGCTTCACGTTACGCACGGACTCGAAGGCACGGTCCATCTGCTCGGCCTGGTCGAACAACTCCATGACCGCATCAAGCGCCTGGTTGGCCTCCCGCGACCGTCGACCGCCGCTGAGGGCTTCCCTGCGCAGTTGCTGCGGCCATGTGGTGGCTCGCCACACCTCGTCGAGGATCCGCGATGGCGGCACCCGATCGGCGGCTCGCTGCTGCGCGACCTCAAGAATCTGCGCCAACGCACCGACTCGTTGTGCGAGGTCGGGGTCCACCGGTGCCAACAGTTCAGGGTCACGCAGGCACTCCACGATCAGCTCCGCCGACGAGCGGGCGGCCGGCGCCGAAGCACGTTCGCGCTGCCGCAGGCTTCTGCCGAGCCGGGTCACCTCATGCGGACCCAGGCCGATCAGCGGCGAGGTGAGCAGCGAAATCGCCCGGTCGCCCGTCAGGGCTTCATGCGGGTCAGCGGCCACTCGTAGCACGTCCAACAGCGGCCGGACCGACGCCGTGTGCACCAAAGGAATGTCGTCGCGCGCGATCTGGACGGGAATGCCCGCTGCGAGCAGGGCCCGCTGGAGGGCGGGGATGTCGCGGCTGCCCGAACGTACCAGCACGGCCATCTGCGACCAGTCCAGCCGCAGGTCCTCGAACACATCCGATGTGCCGGAGTGAACGCGGCGCAATAGGTCTGCGATGTGGTCGGCGGCCGCGGCTTCGGACTCGTAGGTGCGCACGCTCACCTGCCCGGCAGAATCACCCTCGGCCCGCGGCTGCCGGTGCTCACGAACCCGCTCGGCCGGTATCGAGCCCAAGGCGTTGGCGGGCACAACTCTGCGGGCGACAGCGGCGATCTGCCCGCCGTACCGACGTGTGCTCGACAAGGCCACGGTCGAACAGGACGGATACGGGAAGTCCTGATCGAACCGCAGGATGCCATGGGCGTCGGCCCCCCGGAAACCGTAAATGGACTGATCCGGGTCGCCCACGGCGACGACATCGGCACCGAGGGCTGCCATCGCCTTGAGCAGCCCCACTTGTGAGGGGTCCGTGTCCTGGTACTCGTCGACGAAGACCGTCCGAATCTTGCGGACCGATTCCGGAGGTTCGGTGCTGACGACCTCGACGGCCCGGCGGATCAACTGCGCGTAGTCCATGGCACCGGCGAATCCGATGATGTCCAGGTACTCCGCGTAGATCGCATCGATGCCCGCAGCCAGCGTGCCGTCGGCCGGAGCGCCCGGCGGCATCCCCAAAGCCTGCCTGGTGGCGATATAGCCACGGATCTGTTCGGGGAGTCCTCTGCTGGACCTGGCCGGCTCCAGCACAGCAGGCAAATGGCTGGTCTTGTGCACGATCTCGCGCAGAACCGCATCTTGTTCCGGGGAGCCCATCAGACGAAGACCTGGATCATGGCCAATAAGCAGCCGGAAAGCCAACGCATGGAAGGTGGTAGCCACGGGCACCGACTGTGACATCAGGGCCAACCTGTCCCGCAGTTGTGCGGCGGCCAGGCGCCCATAGGTGAGCACAAGCATCGAGTCCGCCGACTGTCCCTCGCGCAGCCGGTCATGCACCGCCGCGACGATGACACTGGTCTTGCCCGTGCCCGGTCCGGCGAGCACGCGCAGGTTGCCACGCCTGTGCGCGATGACTTCCGCCTGTGCCGGGTCGGGATCGAAGGAGTAGATCCCCGCCGTCGGCCAGTTGAGTTCGATGGCCATGTGCCCAAGCAGATCACAGGGGTCCGACAACTGCGTCGGCTCGGATCACAATTGCCGATACGGCCGTCAGGATCAGGTCTCAGGGCCCAAAGACCCCGCCCCGGGTCGACTCGCGCACGGTGACCCGGCGGGGCATCTGTCACCATTGCGAAGTGACCAGCGCAGACAGCAGCCCGGCGGCCGGCCCGCCGGACCCGCTACGCGCTGACGCCGGAGAACACCCCACGGTGCGCCTCTCGGGGGCCTTCGCTCCTGCCGTCCCGGAGGCGACCGAAACGCCCACCGTGGACCTTGAACCGCCAAGCCCGCACTCCCCTTTCGCCCCCGAGCCCGCGGAGCCGCAGCCCGAGGTGGACCGCCCGGCACCCCAACCCCCGCCGCCTACCATGGGGCGCGATCCCGACCCCGAAACGGTCGTCATCGAGGCCGATGTCATCCCACGCAGGCTGCGGCGCCCGATCGACTTGTTGCGACTGGCCTCGGCCTTCCTCACGGCGGCAGTGATCCTGGCCGTGGCGTACTTCGCGTCCTCAGCCGCCCAGGGTTTCGAATCGGACCTGACCAAGGCGTCGGGACGGATTCCCGAGGTCATCGTCGTCGCGGCCAACGTCATCGGACTGCTCGGCGTCCTGGCCCTGCCGTTGGCCGCCGCCTTCGACCTGATGCTGCGACGTCGGGGACGCATGCTGGCCGAGGCCCTGGCCGGGCTGGCGGTGGCGGTGCTGCTCACCTCGGCCATGGCGTGGCTGATCTCCAGGTACCCCAACCCCCGTCTGCTGCTCACGCTCACCGGCCAGGAGACGCCCGGCCAACTTCCCCCGCTCAATGCCATCCTCGCCGGGCTCGTGGCGTTCATCACCATCGCCCGGCTGATCGAACGCCCGCGGTTCGGCCCCATCTCATTGGTGGTGGTGGCGGCCATCGTGCTGGCCAACGTCGTCACCGGTGGGATCACCGCGACCGCGCTGGCATTGTCGATCCTCATCGGCTGGGCGGTCGGGCTGGCGATGCGCTACGCCTTGGGCACGCCGACGACCAGACCCTCAGGCCTGTCGGTGGCCACCGCCCTGGAGGAAGTCGGCCATCCGGTGACCGTTCTGCGCGCTCATCGGGAGTTCAGCGCCGGTCGCAGGTACGTCGCGACGACCCGGTCGGGGGAAACCCTGAACGTGCTCGTGCTTGACCGCGACCTCGAAGGTGCGGGGGTGGCCGCGAGCATCTGGCGGACACTGCGGGTGCGTGATGACAGCGCCCCGTCACGGATGAGCATGCGCCGCCGGCTCGAGCGCACCGCGCTGCAGGCCTATGCCGGGAACGCCTCGGGGGCACCGACACCACAACTGCTGGCCGCGGTCCAAGTCAACGAGGACGCCGCTCTGCTGGCGTTCCCGCGCATCGACGGCCGCACATTCGACCAGATCGGCGCGGACCTCACCGATGCCGACATGGACAGCGCGTGGCGCGCGGTGCGCACCCTGCACGACAAAGGAATCACGCACCGCTCGTTGACCGGCGGGCACCTCCTGCGTGATGACAACGGGAAGATCTGGCTGCTGCACTCCGAGGACGGCGCGATCGCCGCCAGCGACGTCGCCCAGCGCGTGGACCTCGCCGAGTTGCTCTGCACCCTGTCCATGCTGACGACCCCGGATCGGGCGGTGGCCTCCGGAGAGCGGGTCCTCGGACCCCAACGCCTCGTCAAAGCCCTCGGCGTACTGCAACCCATCGCGCTGAGCACCGAGACCCGCAAGGCCATCCGCAAGCGCAAGGCGATCCTCGTCGAGTTGCGCGACCTGCTCCTGGAGATGTCGCCGAACCCGAACCCCGAGCAGGTGGAACTCGAACGGCTACGGCCACGGCTGTTGTTCACCCTGGTGGCCGGCACGGTTGCCGGCTACATTCTGCTGACCCAGCTGGCGCAGGTGAACCTGGCAACACTGCTGACCGATGCCCGCTGGGATCTGGCGTTCGTAGCACTGATCCTCTCCGGTCTCACCTACATTGCCGCCGCGATGGCTCTCGACGGTTTCGTGCCGGAGAGACTGCAGTTCCTCCGCACGTTCCAGGCGCAGTTGGCGGCCTCGTTCGCCACTCTCATCTCGCCTCCGACCCTCGGCGCAGTGGCGGTGAATCTGCGCTACCTGCAGCGGGCCGGAGTTCATCCCGCCCTCGGTGCGGCCAGCGTCGGGGTGTCCCAGGTGATGGCCTTCGTCGTGCACCTACTCCTGTTGCTCGGCTTCGGCGTGATCGCCGGATCCAAGGCGGAGAGCGGGTTCACCCCTCCGACGTGGGCGATCTTCATCATCGTCGGCGGACTGATCGCAGCGGTCCTGCTTCTGCTGCTGCCGTGGAGCCGGCGTTGGATCACCAGACGTATCCGTCCGATCTTCCAGCAGGTCGGCCCCCGGCTTCTGACCCTTCTGCAGCAGCCCCGGAAACTGGCGACCGGGGTGGGCGGCATCGTGCTTCTGAATCTCGGGTACATCGCCTGCCTGATCGCGTGCGTATGGGCCTTCGGCGGGTCTGCGCCCCTGGCAGCCATCGCGGTGGTCTACCTGGCGGGTGCGACCATCGGACAGGCGGCACCGACACCCGGCGGTCTGGGTGCTGTGGAGGCCGCGCTGTCGGCGGGCCTCACCGCCGCCGGCATCCCCGGCGGCATCGCAGTCTCGTCCGTGCTGCTCTTCCGCCTGGCCACCTTCTGGCTGCCGACGATCCCCGGCTGGTTCGCCTTCAACTCGCTGCAAAAAAACGAACTCCTCTGAGGGTTGCGGCCCCCGGGGAACCGGGTGCTCCGTGGCCCTTTCGGTGACCACAGGCACACTCAGTGGGCCGTCCGTCACCCAAAGCACACCAGCCGGTACCCGAACCGCGCCCGAGCCTAGTAGTTGGGCTTCTCCGGTTCGATCTGGTTGACCCAGGCCACGACGCCGCCACCCACATGCACGGCGTCGGCGAACCCGGCGGCCTTCACCAGCGCGAGGACCTCTGCCGAGCGTCCACCGATCTTGCAGTGCAGCACTACCTGCTTGTCTTGTGGCAACGTGCCGAGCGCCTCACCGGAGAGGAACTCGCCCTTGGGCACCAGAACGGCACCGGGGATGCTCACGATGTCCCATTCGTTGGGCTCACGCACGTCGATGAGGACGAAGTCGCGTTCGCCTCGCTCACGCTGCTCGAGCATCAGCTGCAGGTCCTTCACGCTGATCGTGGAGTCCTTCGCCGCTTCGGCCGCCTCGTCCGAGACCGTTCCGCAGAAGTAGTCGTAGTCGATCAGCTGCGTCACCTCGACGGTGTCGGGGTGCTTGCGGATCTTGACCGTGCGGTAGCTCATCTCCAAGGCGTCGTAAACCATCAGTCGCCCCAGCAGCGTCTCGCCGATGCCGGTGATGAGCTTGACCGCCTCCGTGCCCATGATCGAGCCGATGGAGGCACACAACACCCCCAACACTCCGCCTTCGGCACACGAAGGGACCATGCCCGGAGGCGGCGGCTCCGGGTAGAGGTCGCGGTACTGCGGACCGTGTGACTCCCAGAAGACCGACGCCTGCCCCTCGAAGCGGAAGATCGATCCCCACACGTAGGGCTTGTCCAGCAGAACGCAGGCGTCGTTGACCATATAGCGCGTCGCGAAGTTGTCGGTGCCGTCGACGATCAGGTCGTATTGGGCGAAGATCTGCAACACGTTGTCGTTGTCGAGCCGCTCGTTGTGCACTACGACGTTCACGTGCGGGTTGATCTCCAGGACCGCATCCCGGGCCGATTCCGCCTTGGGCCGGCCGATATCGCTCTGGCCGTGGATGATCTGGCGTTGCAGGTTCGACTCGTCGACGACGTCGAACTCCACGATGCCCAGAGTGCCTACGCCGGCCGCCGCCAAGTACATGAGGGCGGGCGAGCCGAGGCCGCCGGCACCGACACACAGCACCTTGGCGTTCTTCAGACGTTTCTGTCCGGTCATCCCGACCTCGGGGATGATGATGTGCCGACTGTAACGGCGCACCTCGTCGACGGTCAGGTCGGCTGCCGGCTCGACCAAAGGCGGAAGTTTCACCACGCACTCCAGGGATTGGTTTCTCCGGACAACCGTGCCATGGACCCGATTTGTTCCCACCGCCCGGGGGTATGGCCTCGGGAGGGTGCACACAACGCCCTCCCGTGCCACTATTCCCCCATGGTGCAGGTGGCAACACGACAGGACGCCCCGGTCACATCGCGGTGGGTCGGCTTCCATGTCGTGTTCGCCCTGGTGGCGGTGGTCGTGCTCCTGGTCCCGTTGGCCGACACCGGGGTGCGGGTGCTGGCACTGGTGGTCGGGTACAACATCGCCCTGCCGATCGTGGCCCGTCGCACCGGCGACGACGATCTGTGGGTCACTTGGGCGGCGCTGGCACCCATGAGTGTGCTGATGGTCCTGCCGGACTGGTTCCTCTCGGCCGTTCTGGGATCGATCCAGTTTCCCAACACCGGCTCGCCTTACATCGGCACCATGCCCATCTTCATGGCCGGCATGTGGACCATCGCACTACTGCCGATCATGATGATCGGTCGTCAGGTCGAGGCTGCCCGCTCGGTCGTCTCCGGCTTCGTCGCAGTATCGGTCTGCGGGTTGCTGCTCTTCGTGGCCGCGGAATGGTTCGCACCATCGATCCCCTTGTGGGAACCCTTGGACGTGGCCCAGGTCGCAGGTGTCGCGGTGTACGTCCTGTTACCCGAACTCGCCTTGTGTATTGCGACATATGCTCTGGTACGCGGCGTTCGCAACCGTCCGAAGATCGCAACCATCGGCGGGATCGTGGCGATCCCTTTCATGTACCTCGGAATGCTCGCGACCAGCTACCAGTTCCTGGGCTGATCAGGCGTACGGCTCGATCAGGTGGCGCCAGGCGCGCTCGACCATCTCCGGATGTTCCATCTGTGAGACGTGGCCCGAGTGCGGCAGGATCATGACGCGCGAGTGCAGGAAGTGCTTCGATGCCCGTCTGGCCGAGCGCGGGTTGACCAGCTTGTCCTGCTGGCCGTAGATCAGCAGCACCGGCACCTTCACCCGCTCGGCCAGCTTCCACGGCGCGTCCGGGCCCCGGTCGAAGTAGGAGGCCAATATCCCGCGCAGTGCGGACTGGAACGCCTGCCCGACCCATGGTTGCTTCGCCAACTCGCGCACGTCCTCCTGCGCCTCGGCCACACGCTGAGGTGGAACACACGAGGGGTCGGCGTAAACCAGGTTGAGGGTGGCCTGAACCCGCTTCTCGACGGGCAGTTGTGCGATGCGGGTCGCAAGTTTCTCCCCCACCCCCGGCAGCGCGATCACCGGCAACTGCACGTTGGTGCGCATGGGCACCAGGTCCGGCATCGCCGGTGACACCAGCGTCATGGAGCGGATCAAGTCCGGATGCCTGCCGGCCAGCTGCACGCTGATCGCCCCGCCCATGGAGTTCCCGAAGAGGTGGATGGGTTCGGTGAACCGGCTCGCCACATAGTCGGCGAGGACGTCGGCCTGCGACTCGGGCGTGTAACTGCCGCTGGCAGCCGGACCGCTGCGGCCGAAGCCGGGCAGGTCGGGTGCGACACAGTCCAAACGGTCCGACAGCATCCACATCAGATCGGTCCAGTTGGTGGAGTTGCCGCCCAGTCCATGTACGAACAGCGCCGGGGCCCCGGTTCCGATTTCCCGAAGGAAGATGTCGTTACCGTCGATCCGGGCCTGCCGTCCGGGCACCCGCTGTCTGACTGCCGCCGCTTCAGTTGTCACTGCACCACCGTAGCGCCGAGGCAGCGACACTCGGAAAAGATCTTGTGGGCCACACGAGACTCCTAACCTACTGCTGAGTAACATAGGTCAATGTGTCCTCCGCCGAGCCTGCCCGCCGCGGAGTCCGCCTACCCCGGCAGGCCCGCCGCGAGCAACTGCTGGCCTCGGCCCAAGAGGTCTTCGTCGACCGCGGCTATCACGCCGCCGCGATGGATGAGATAGCAGAGACCGCCGGCGTCAGTAAGCCCGTTCTCTACCAACACTTCCCCAGCAAACTCGATCTGTACCTCGCCCTGCTCGAGCAGTCCAGCCAGGACCTCGTCGACCGTGTGCAACAGGCACTGGACGGCACGCATGACAACCACCTGCGGGTACGGGCTGCCATCGAGGCGTATTTCGCTTTCGTCGACGACAAGGCGGCAGCCTTCAGGTTGATCTTCGAGAGCGATCTGACGAACGAGCCGGCGGTCTCCGCGATCGTCGAAGGCACGGATACCCGCTGCGCCATGGCCATCAGCCATGTCATCACCGCGGACACGGGGCTGCCCGAGGACCAGTCGATGCTCGTGGCCACCGGCCTGACCGGCATGGCCCAGACCGCTGCCCGCTACTGGCTGCGCGAACAGGGACGCATCCCCCGCGGCCAGGCCGCCCAGATCATGTCGGTGCTCGCGTGGCGCGGGGTGTCAGGCTTCCCCAAGGCCGACGCACGCACCTGACCCCGCGAGGGTCGTGCCCAGCGGGGACCGCTGTGCGCCCTGCGCGAACTCCCAGGTCGGCGCAGGACGCATCCGCGCTGCTGACGTAGTCTTTCGCTGTGGCTAAAGCAGCAGCGAAGAACCCCATCGAAGTGAAGATCGGCGTCCAGTACTCGCCTCGCGAGATCAGCCTGGAAGTGGCCGAGACAGCCGAGCAGGTCCGCGCGCTCGTGGATCAGGCCGTGCTCGAGGGTGGCGTCATCCATCTCACCGATGTCCGTGGGCGTCAGGTCATCGTGCCGGCAGCCCAGTGCAGCTACATCGAGATCGGGCCGCCAGAGTCCCGCCGCGTGGGCTTCGGCACCGACTGACCGACTGCCTCAGGCGTTCAGCCCGAGTTCGCGCATGCGGGCGGCGTGAGCGTCGGTCAGGCGGGCGAACAT
>JALOLM010000195.1 GCA_025455985.1 Candidatus Nanopelagicales bacterium
CCACCGCACGCAGGCGGTCGCCGTCCGCACCCGCGGCAAGCTCAGCGATTCGCGGCCCGACCAGATAGCGGCCCTGTTCGTCCTTGGTGAGCAGGCGCAGATCGACCAACGATGAGGCCAGCCGATGGCAGGTGGCGCGGGGTTGACCGGTCATTGCCACGAGGTCGGCAAGATCCTGTGGCCCCACCTCGACGGCATCGAGTATCGCCCCGGCCTTTGCCAGTGTTCCGACGCTGGTAGAGTTGTCCACGAAGTGATACTACTGTCTCACTATATGGGACGCAAGGAGGTCGTGACATGGCCCAGACCCTGTCAGAGAAAGTGTGGGACGCCCACGTGGTCCGCAGCGCTGCCGGAGAGCCCGACCTGCTCTACATCGACCTGCACCTCATCCACGAGGTGACCAGCCCGCAGGCCTTCGACGGTCTGCGTGCCGCTGGCAGGCCGGTTCGCCGCCCGGACCTCACCATGGCCACCGAGGATCACAACGTTCCGACCTTGGACATCGACAAGCCGATCGCCGACCCGATCTCGCGGGCGCAGGTCGACGCTCTGCGTGCCAACTGCGCCGAGTTCGACATCCCGTTGTTCCGGCTCGGGGACGCCGATCAGGGAATCGTGCATGTGGTGGGTCCGCAGTTGGGCCTCACCCAGCCAGGCATGACGGTTGTCTGCGGGGACAGCCACACATCGACCCACGGTGCGTTCGGCGCCCTGGCCTTCGGCATCGGCACCAGCGAGGTCGAACACGTCCTGGCCACCCAGACCCTGCCGCTGAAGCCCTTCAAGACGATGGCGATCAATGTCGAGGGGCACCTGCCGGAGGGGGTTACGGCCAAGGACCTGATCCTGGCCATCATCGCCAAGATCGGCACCGGTGGCGGCCAAGGGCATGTCATCGAGTACCGCGGCCCGGCCATTGAAGCGCTGAGCATGGAGCAGCGCATGACGATCTGCAACATGTCGATCGAGGCAGGCGCGCGGGCCGGGATGATCGCCCCTGACGAGACGACGTTCGAGTTCCTGCGCGGCAAAGCTCACGCCCCAGCGGACTTCGACGCTGCCGTGGCCTATTGGCGCACCCTGGTCACCGATCCCGATGCCACCTTCGACAAAGAGGTCACGGTGGACGCCACGGCGCTGACGCCGTTTGTGACCTGGGGGACGAACCCGGGCCAGGGCCTGCCGCTGGGCGCCTCGGTGCCGGACCCCGCTCAGATCGCTGACCCCACCGAGGCCGCCGCTGCGGCCAAGGCGCTGGATTACATGGGCTTGCAGCCCGGGACGCCCCTGCGCGATATCGCCGTGGACACCGTCTTCCTTGGGTCGTGCACCAATGGCCGTATTGAGGACCTGCGCGCGGCAGCCGGTGTCCTCGAAGGCCGCAAGGTCGCTGACACTGTGACCATGTTGGTGGTCCCCGGTTCGGTGCGCGTGCGCCTGCAGGCCCAGGAGGAAGGCTTGGACAAGGTGTTCACGGCCGCCGGTGCCCAGTGGCGCAACGCCGGCTGCTCGATGTGCCTGGCAATGAACCCCGACAAGCTGCGCCCGCAGGAACGCAGCGCATCCACGTCGAACCGGAATTTCGAAGGCCGGCAGGGCCCCGGTGGGCGAACCCACCTGGTCAGCCCCGAGGTCGCCGCCGCCACCGCCGTCGCCGGACATCTGGCGGCACCCGCAGACTTGCAGGAGGTCTGAGATGGAGAAGTTCGTCACCCACTCCGGAGTGGGCGCCCCGTTGCGCCACTCCAACGTCGACACCGACCAGATCATCCCCGCGGAGTACCTCAAGCGCATCACGCGCACCGGGTACGAAGATGCGCTGTTCTCCGCCTGGCGGGCAGACCCGGGTTTCGTCCTCAACGACCCGGCCTACGCACAGGCGACAGTCCTGGTGGCCGGCCCCGACTTCGGCACCGGGTCGTCACGTGAACACGCGGTCTGGGCGCTGAACGACTACGGGTTCAAGGTGGTCGTCTCGTCGCGGTTCGCCGACATCTTCCGGGGCAATGCGGGCAAGGGCGGCCTGGTGACCGCCGAGGTCGAACAGGCAGTGGTCGAGCAGTTGTGGGCGTACCTCGAGGCCGAGCCGGGCGCGCAGATCACGGTCGACCTGCAAGCCCGTCAACTGCATGCCGGTGAGGTCACCGCAGACTTCGTGATCGACGACTACGTGCGCTGGCGCCTGCTCGAGGGTCTCGACGACATCGGGATCACGTTGCAGCACAGCGATGAGATTGCGGCTTTCGAGAAGGCGCGTGCGGAGTTCTTGCCGACGACGCGGTGACCGGCGAGACCAAGGGGATTGGGGGATTCCTGCGGTTTCCACAGCAATACGGAACTCTTCCTCTGTAGTCTTCGAGGCACCATTACGTGGCGCTACGAAGGCATCACGCGGCGTGGCGCCCACACTGCCTACAAACGGGCATTAGTGTGCGAAGCACCGAGTGTCCCAACCGGAGGAAAAACGTGAACAAGTCAGAGCTCATCGAAGAGGTGGCCAACCGCCTCGAGGCCAACCGCAAGGCCGCGGCCGACGCCGTCGAAGCGGTGCTCGAGACCATCAAGCATGAGGTCGCCAAGGGCGAGAAGGTGTCCATCAGCGGGTTCGGCATCTTCGAGAAGATCCAGCGCAACGCGCGCACTGCTCGCAACCCGTTCGATGGCAGCACCATCAAGGTGAAGGCCAAGTCCGTTCCCAAGTTCAAGCCCGGCGCGGAGTTCCGCTCCTTCGTAGAGAACCCGCGCGCAGCGCTGAAGAAGGCCCAAGCCTCGGCGAAGAAGGCGCAGACTGCTGCCAAGGCCGCACCGGCCAAGACTGCAGCTGCCGCCAAGAAGACCACAGCCACCGCCAAGAAGACGGCTACAAAGGCCGCCGCCCCGGCGAAGAAGGCAACCACGACTGCGGCGCAGAAGACGACCGCTGCCGCGAAGAAGACCACCACTGCGGCCAAGAAGGCTCCGGCGAAGACCACTGCCGCGGCGAAGAAGACGACCACTGCAGCGAAGAAGGCTCCGGCGAAGACGACTGCAGCGGCGAAGAAGGCTCCGGCGAAGAAGGCACCTGCCAAGACCACTGCCGCGAAGAAGGCCCCGGCGAAGAAGGCGCCTGCCAAGAAGGCCCCGGCCAAGAAGTAGTTCGACCTCCTAGGGGCCGATTCGCATACGCGGGTCGGCCCCTAGTTCGTGTCCGCATTCAATGGACACGCCCCAGTTCTGCTAGGAGTGCCTTCGTCCGGGACCCGACTCCGAGTGCCTCGACGGCGTACAAGTCCTCGAGGATGTCCACGTCGTGACTGAGGCCCGGCAGCGGCAGGTCGACTCGCGTGTACCCCGCGTCCTCGTGACGCCTGGCGGACTTCGGGCCGAATTTGGGGGACAGCCAGACACCGAAGAGCATGGTCGTTCCAAGTCCGCAGTGATCGGCCACGAAGCCCGCAGGAGCGAACGCGAGGGCAGCACGCAGTTCTTGTGGGTCAAGTGCCGGAAGATCGGGGAGCAGCGCGGCGTGGCGCCGCTCGTCCTGCACCGCAAATGCGATGGCCTGGTTGAGCCGCCCGCCGTGGACCAGGCCGGACGCACCGTGCGTCCTGGCCACTTCAAGCGCGCGCGGGTCTGGACTCACGACAACCACCGGTCCGAGGTCGCTTTCCAGCGTGGCCGTGATGGTGTCGATCAGCATCGCTTCCAGCAAACGGGTCCGTTGTTCGGCCGGCAGGTCCAGTCGGCTCTTGCCCAGCGCCAGAGCCTTGACGGGAAGGATGAATCTCACCACGGCATCCATCCTGTCATTGGGTCGACAGCAGCCCCTCCGGCACGCGATGATCGGCATCGTGCCCTTTCGCCATGGAACCCGACGTCTGGGTGCCTCCTACCGTTTCGCGGCCATGGTCCTCAAACCTCCGATGACGGTGATGACCCGCCGGGACTGGGAGGGTGGGGATTGGTTGCGCCGGTCCTATCCCCCCAGCGACGGCATCGTGGTGGTCTCCAACCACTTGTCGTGGTTCGATCCGATCACGTTGTGCCACATCCTGTGGAACAACGGCCGCCCTCCGAGGTTCCTGGCCAAGGAGTCTGTGTTCAGCATCCCCTTCGTCGGTCAGATCATCGGTAACGCCGGCCAGATCCCGGTCTATCGGGAAACCGCGATCGCCGCCGACTCGGTACGGGCAGCGGTGGAGGCCGTGAAGGACGGAGAGGCCGTGGTGGTGTACCCGGAGGGCACGATCACCAGGGATCCTGATCTGTGGCCGATGTCAGGCAGGACCGGCGCCGCCCGGATCGCCCTGCTCGCCGATGTGCCGGTTATTCCGATCGCGCAATGGGGCCCACAGGATGTGATGAGGCCGTACGCGAAGGAGTTCAACGCCTTCCCGCCCAAGACCATGAAACTTCGGGTCGGCCCACCCATCGACCTCGACGATCTCCGCGGCACCGAGATGAATGCTCAGGTTCTGGCCGATGCTACGCAGCGCATAATCGGCACCCTGACTGAGATGCTCGAGGAGATTCGCGGGGAGAAGGCCCCCGAGCAACGGCTTGACTACAAGACCTGGCGTGAGTCACGTGAAACACCTGAAGAGAAGTCCTAAGGAGAACTAATGCGTCGTATTGCGGTGATGGGTAGCGGTTCCTGGGGAACCGGGTTCGGGATGGTGCTGGCCGACGCAGGCGGGGACGTGGCTATGTGGGCGCGGGAGCCCGAGGTCGTGCAGGACATCAACCACAACCATGTCAACTCCGCGTACCACCCGGGGATGGAACTGCCGCCGTCGATGTGGGCCAGTGGTGATCCGGCCGAGGTGCTGCACGGCGCGCAGATCGTGGTGCTCGCGATCCCGTCTCAGACCCTGCGCGAGAACCTGTCGATCTGGAAGGAACTCATCGAGCCGGATGCGACGCTGGTCAGCCTGATGAAAGGCAT
>JALOLM010000196.1 GCA_025455985.1 Candidatus Nanopelagicales bacterium
CCTCAAGGAATCGGTCGCGAGCGCCGAAGGTCGAACCGACCTGCGGCCTTCCGGCCGCGTACCGTCCCGGTCAGCGGCGCTGCCTACCGCCGCCTGTCGGGCGTCCTCAACGCTGCAGATGGGGATCGGCTCAGGGCTCAGGACGCGTCGCTGAGTCGGCGGACGAGGTATTGGTTGAGGCTGAGGTGTTCTGCGGCGGCTTCCAATATGCCAGCAAACCCCGGCCGGCCCTGGTTGTCCAGGACGACCGGTTCGATGCGACCGACTCGGTGACCGTCTGCCCCTTCACCACCACAGAGGTCGACGCTCCCTTGCTGCGGGTGCCAGTTGTCGCCGACGAGGCGAACGGCCTGGGCCAAGACAGCTACCTGATGGTCGACAAGATCGCCACCGTGCGCAGGAGCAACGCGCGCACGGTGCTCGGACGACTCGAAGCAACGACACTGGTCGAGTTCGAGCGCAGGCTGCTCGTCTTCCTCGGCCTCGGAGCCTAGAAGCACCCGGACCAAGCAGCCGGACACGCGCTGCACACCGGCGTACCGTCCCGGTGGGGCTGGGTTGATAGGACGTCCTGGCATTCGCGATCGCGGCGGGGTTGTTCCGGCTTGCCTGGCGCAGGCGTGCTCCGGTTCACGACGGACCGGTGAGTGGGGCCCGAGGAGTGCCGGTTTCCGCACTGGAGGGGTCGTCGTCGTGTTGACCGGCAACCGACGCGGCCACCGACACCGACGTCGGGACGTCTGACCCTGACCTGCGGTGGTATCCCGGCGCACGCTGGAAGGGTGTCAGGCCAGTCCGCGCTGACCACGACCCCGGCGACGCTGGACGCACGCGCGCAGTGGGTGGACACCCTGCGTGTGGCTCTCATCGCGGGCGTCATCGTCGTCCACACCGCGACGGGCTACGTCACCGACATCGTGGGCTGGTACTACGACGACGAGCTCGAGCCCTCGACGCTGGCCGCGATCGCGTTCGCCCTGCCGATCCTGCTGGGTGCGATCTTCGGCCTTGGTCCGCTGTTCCTGGTCGCCGGGTGGTTCTCGGTGGGCTCCCTCGACCGGCACGCTCCGACCGGCTTCCTGGCCAGTCGGCTGGTGCGACTCGGTATCCCACTTCTGCTCACCGTGCTGCTGATCACCCCGCTGGCCGATCTCGTGGGCAACCTGTGGCAGGAGGACCGATCCTTCCTGGACTACCTTGCCATGACCGAGCTCTCGGTGATGTGGTTCGTGGCGGCGCTGCTGGCCTGCTCGATCGGGTACGCGGTCCTGCGGGCGATCCGGCCGCGCACGGGCACCCGGGCCAGACCGGGGCGGCGGGCTGCGGTGTCGGCTGGCGTGGTCATCGGGTCCGTGTCGCTGGTGGTGTGGCAGTTCTCCACTCTGGTGGACAACCACCTGATGAACCTGCGCCTGGGAGCGTGGACGCAGGCGGCGGTCCTGTTCGCCCTCGGGGTGATGGCCGCGGAGTCGGGCTGGGATGGCAGCCTGACACGCGACGCTGAGCGGCGGCTCGGCCGGCTGGCCGGGGCCGGCCTGCTCGCGGTGTCGGTCGTTCTCGCCGTCGCGGGGGCCCAAGACCGCATCGAGGAGCTGATGCGCGACGTCAACGCCGCGAGCGTGACGTTCGCGGCCCTGTACGGCCTGGTGTCGGTCGCGTTCCCGCTGTGGTGCCTGGCGTGGGTGCGCCGCCGCTGGCCCACCCACGGGGAGATCCTGGCCAAGGCGGGCCGCGGCTCCTACGCGACGTACGTGCTGCACCCGCTGGTGCTCGTCGGGGTGATGCTCACCTTCCGCGCGGTCCCGCTCGACGCGGCGTGGAAGTTCCCCCTCGTCGCAGCGGCCGCCGTGCCGGTGTGCTTCGCCGTCGGCTACGGCGTCACCCGGCTACCCGGGGTGCGTCGGGTGCTGTAGCCAGCCCTCGTCACCCACCAACAGGCCGACCGTGCAAGCGAAGTCCAGCCTCGACCGGCAACCCACGGCCAAGACAAGAGGAAGCGCCGCCGAGTCGTGGCGCTCATCGCCCGTCACCTTCGGGCCCGGACCTGACCGAGGTCTCGATCGCCGCCTTGAAGTGCGCCAGCATCGCGTCGAGCTGACTTGACTGGTCGCCGAAGGCGTG
Organism: Candidatus Nanopelagicales bacterium; assembly: GCA_025455985.1. Lineage (GTDB taxonomy): Bacteria > Actinomycetota > Actinomycetes > S36-B12 > UBA10799 > JADKAV01. Next base: position 2,122 of record JALOLM010000196.1, read on the forward strand.
ATCGAGGATCCAGTTCGCTGCCGCCAGCCGCGTCGAGATCGCGTAGGACAGCGACAGCGTGGTGCCGGTGGCGTCCGGCGCCGTGGTGTACGTCCAGACCATGCCGGTCGTCGTGTGGTCGACGATCCGTTCGCAGGGCACGCACTGCTCGCGAGTCCACACTGCGTGCATCGGCACCCCCGCAACGTGCCACCGCGACTCCCACGTCGACCCCACCCCCTCAGGGGTCAGCGCCAGCTTGTCGATGCGCACTGGCTGCGGGTCAGCCGCCATGAAGTTCAGCGGATCCCTCACGTGGGCGAACACAACCTCCACCGGCGCATCCACGTGGACGCTGCGCTCGTGAGTCTTCGCGGTCACCATGTTCGGCCCCCTTTCCGCCTGGATCGTCAACCGTGAGCCGGACGACTCCATTAGCGATGCGCACCTGAGCCCTCTACTCCAGACTCCGCCCCAGCCAGGCCCCTAGCCAGTGCCCAAAGTCCGAGTGAACCGCCCCGGTGAGTCCGGAGACTCCAAGCCTTGGGAGGGTTGGAGTTCATGTCAGGGAACACGTCGAAGAGGTATCCGCCGGAGCTGAAGGCCCGGGCGGTTCGGATGTACGCCGAGATCAGGCCCGATCAGGAGACCGACTGGGCGGCGATGGGCCGGGTCGCGGAGTTGCTGGGGGTGTCCACGGCCGAGACGGTGCGCAAGTGGGTGCGCCAGGCCGAGGTCGATCAGGGCGCGCGGCCGGGGGTGACCAGTGAGGAGTCGGCCGAGCTCAAGCGGTTGAAGCGGGAGAACGCCGAGCTGAGGAGGGCGAACGCGATCCTGAAAGCGGCCTCGGCTTTCTTCGCGGCCGAGCTCGACCGGCCCGGCCTGTGATCGTGGACTTCATCCGCGAGCACGCCGATCACCAGCCCGCGGATGGGCTGCGATGGGGGGTGGAGCCGATCTGCGCGGTGCTCAGCGAGCATGGCGTGAAGATCGCCCCGTCGACCTACTACGAGTGGAAGGACCGGCTGCCCTCACGCCGGGACCAGCGCGACCAGGAGCTGTGCGAGCACATCACCCGGGTCCACCAGGCCAACTTCGGGGTGTACGGGCCGAGGAAGGTGTGGCTGGCCCTGAACCGCGAGGGGATCCCGGTGGCTCGGTGCACCGTGGAGCGGCTGATGGCCGGCCTCGGGCTGCGCGGGGCGGTCCGCGGCAAGGTCAAGCGCACCACGATCGCCGTGGTCGGGCCCAAGCCCGGCGACCTGGTCGGGCGCAACTTCGCCCCACTGGCCCCGAATCGGCTGTGGGTGGCCGACTTCACCTACGTCTCCTCGTGGGCCGGCTGGGTGTACGTGGCGTTCGTGATCGACGCCTACGCCCGGCGCATCCTGGGCTGGCGCACCGCCACGTCGATGACCGCCGACCTGGTCCTCGACGCGGTCGAGCAGGCGATCTGGGTACGGGAACGTGAAGGGCGCAGCGACTTCAACGCCCTGGTGGCCCACCACGACCACGGCAGTCAGTACCTGTCCCTGGCTCACACCCAGCGCCTGGCCGAGGCCGGGATCCGGCCCTCGGTCGGGGCCGTGGGCTCCAGCTACGACAACGCCCTAGCCGAGAGCATCATCGGGCTGTTCAAGACCGAGGTCATCCGACGCCAAGGACCATGGCGCACGCTCGACGCCGTCGAACTGGCCACCGCGCAATGGGTCGACTGGTACAACCACCGCCGTCTCAACGAGTACTGCGCCGACATGCCACCCGTCGTCCTCGAACAGGTCCACTACGCTCACCAACAGCCCTCAGCAGCAAGCTGAGCCGGCCAAACCACCAAGTCTCCGGACACGCCGGGGCGGTTCAGAGGACGGAAGCCAGGACCAACCAACGCCGGGGCAGGGCGGACCAAGAGGGCAGAATGCCATCAGTCCACTGTCCCCTTTCGGCTGCGTACCGTCCCGGTCGCGGCGGTGCATGCGACGGGGTCTGTCCGATGAACGGTGTAAGTGGCGTTCATCTCTAGTTGGTCTCCGCCGCGGGCCAGCGGTCGGCGAAGGTGATGGCGAACGCGTTCAGGGCAGGCAACAGGAGGGACGCCACCGCGCTGACCAAACCCGACCCTTCGGGCGGTCCCATCACGCCACCGAGCCCGGGGAGCATCGCCACCGGACCCGCGGGAGCTCCTCAATCCACCAAGCGACGTGCGTGCCTGCGCAGCCACCCGCCGCCACCGGATCTGCACCCACAGCCCGCGTCACACCGCCGCAAAGGACTGTCCGGCGCGAGGGCACAGGGTCTCTCTGGCGCGGGTACGTGCCGCTGCTCTGGGGTGGGGCCGGGAGTCGTGCGCACTGGTGCGATCAGATGCGGATCCGTCTGGCGGGCTCCCGTGCTCTGGTCAACAACGCGGCTGCGCTCCGTGCTCGGGGTGCGCTCGTTCGCGTGGCTCAGTTCGCCTGGTACCACCTTCAAGGCGGGGTCGATTCCTTGGGCGTGCGCCGCTGGCGGGTTACCGGGTGGGCGTGGCCTTGAGGATCTTCTGGCCGGCGGGTCTGGCTTGGCCGGTTGGTGAGACGTGTCGGTAGAGGGTTTGGCGGGTGACGCCGAGTTCCTTGCACAGGTCGGCCACGACGGTGCCGGGCTGGCCCATTGCTGCCATCGCGAGGCGGACCTTCGCGGGGGTCATCTTGGCGGGTCGACCGCCGTTGCGGCCGCGGGCCCTGGCTGAGGCGAGTCCGGCCTTTGTCCGTTCGGAGATCAGTTCCCGTTCGAACTCCGCGAGGGCGGCGAAGATGCCGAAGGACA